>JAYTFQ010000229.1:0-1802 GCA_043734225.1 Anaerolineales bacterium
GGGGTCAGACGCTAGTCTGACCCCGGCACCCAATTCGGCCGGTATTGTATGACCGGCTGAATAGATACGATTCCTATAATTATTGAGAATCGAGCTTCAGGTCGGTGGTGATGGTGGCGAGGCCGATCTGCTGCTGTTGGAGGGTTTCCAACAGGCGGCCGTCATCGGCGGCATAGATCAGACGGGTTTGATAGCGCTGGCCGGTTTCGGTGAGGCTGACCGTGCTGGGGTCGCGGGCGACGGTGAGGACGGCGCCGGTGACCGGGTCGGTGTCGAGGTTCTGGCCGTCGGGCAGCGCGGCCAGGGCTTCGGGAGCAAGCCACAGGCCGTCAAAGGCCTGGTCGCCGCCGGTGAGGGCCTCGACCGTGGCGGGGGACTGGCCCTGGATGACGGTGCTCAGGCTGTAGGCGTTCCAACGATCGAAGGTGGATTGAATGGTGACGGTGGCGGCGGCGGGCAGGGAAACCGTGCCGGCGCCGGAGACGGTGGTGGCGTAGCTGCCGGAATAGTGCAGGCGGCGGGCCTGCGCCACCCAAGCTGGCAGGCGGCCGCGCTGCCAGGGCAGAGCAAGCTGGCGGCGGGCGGCCAGGGTGACCTGACCCAATTGGTGGTTAGGGTCGGCGTCGCCGCCGATGGACCAACTGAAGAACAGCAGCAGCCCGCTATCGGCGTCGAACATCCACACGTACCGCGCGCCGGCGTGGGTGTATTGGAAACGCACGGCGTGATACTTGTCCGGGCCGAGGGTCTGGTCCAGGCGCGTGACCGCCAGCTCGGCGGTGGCGGCCTGCTCGGCGTTCACCAGCGCATCCGGGTTGATCCAGAACTCGCCCACGCCGGGCCGGCCAAGCAGCGGGAAGATGAGCGAAGGCAGCACGGCGGCGCCATCGCTGGTATCGAGATAGAGCTTGGCGGTGGCCACGGCCAGGTCGGTCTCCAGAGCCACCAGGTCGTACTGCACATAGCCGGCGCCGGAGGCGCTAGCCTGGCCCCGCACCTGCGGGATGGTGGCGCTTTGGACACGGTAGGTGACGCGCGTGCCAGCGGCCAGCCAGGCCGGCGCGGGCGCGTCGCGCAGTTGGGGAAAGAGCAGCAGGAAGGGCAGCCGGTTGTCATCCAGGCGCACGCCGCCAGGCAGCGGGGCGGGGGCCAGGAAGCTGAGCGCGGCCGGGCCGACAGAGAAATGCCCGGCCGGGATGGGCGTGTCGGCGGGGCGCTGGCCGCCCGGGCCGAGGGTGGCGGCCGGGGTACCCGGGGCCACGGCCGGCGTGGCTTCTGGGGTGCCGGGGGCCACAACCGCCGTGGCGGCGCCAGGCGTGGCGGCGCTGGGCGCGAGCACCTGGCAGGCCAGCAGGCTGAGGGCGGCCAGGACGAGCCAGGCGGCGGGCGAGCGGCGAGGTGAAGCGCGCATAGGATGAGTATAAATGAATTATGCCGAGCCGAAACCAATCGGACTGGCTGGAGGCGGGCTTGCGCATAATGACACTGGCCGGCGCAGGTTGGCCGGGATAGCCAAGAGGCCGTGGCCCGATCAGGGGCCGCACAGTCGGGCGGCAATTCGCTACAACGACTTTCGCATGCGCCAGAGCGGCACCCCAGCGCCAGCGCGATCATCAATGAATTTTTCGTAAGGTTCATTAAGAAAGGGTCTTTGCAGCTCGGATATGGCCGCGTCCATCATTGCTCTAGGCGTGTCAAGATCGGTTCGGCCAGCAAGCCGGTGAGTTAATATCTCGTTTGGCATGACTAATCGCTGTCTCACAAAATTCGGGGCTGTCACTACCCGGCCGGGGGGGGGGGGG
>JAYTFQ010000230.1:0-8427 GCA_043734225.1 Anaerolineales bacterium
GCCCGACGTTCGTCGGGCCAAGTCATCCAATTCGGCCTCAAAATCCTTGGTTCCGTTTTCACGATGAAGTGTCCGCGCTGCCACGTTGAGGCATCAATTTTCACCTAAGGATAGAATAAATGTGCTATGATTATGGGTGCAATCGCCGCTAATTTCGCTGGAAAGGATGGTTTATCATGTGCGGACGATTTACCCTGACCGTTAACCCCGACGAGCTGCAGCAGCAATTTGGCCTGAGCCAACCCCCGCCGGCCCAACTGGCGCCGCGCTTCAACATCGCCCCCAGCCAGGCTGTGGCCGTCGTGGCCAACCAGCCCGCGCGCGTGCTTGATCTGTTTCAGTGGGGGTTGATCCCCTCCTGGGCCAAGGATCCCAAGATTGGCAACAAGCTCATCAACGCCCGCGCCGAGACCTTGCCGGAGAAGCCGTCGTTCCGCACCGCGCTCAAGCGCCGCCGCTGCCTGGTGCTGGCCGATGGTTTTTACGAGTGGAAGAAAGAAGGCGCGGCTAAGACCCCCATGTACATCCAAATGGCGGATGGGCGCCCCTTCGCCTTTGCTGGGCTGTGGGAGGAATGGCACGCCCCGGACGGCAGCCTTATCAAGAGCTGCACCATCATCACCACCGAGCCCAACGCGCTGCTGGCGAGCATTCACAACCGCATGCCCGTTATCCTTCCGCCCGAAGCCTATGACCAGTGGCTGACGCCCGGCGAATTGCCCACGATTGAGGCCATGTCGCTGCTCAAGCCGTTTGACGCCGCGCACATGAAAGCCATGCCGGTGTCGTCGCGCGTCAACAGCCCGGCAGTGGACGCGCCGGAGCTGGTGCAGCCGCTGGCAATCTAAGTACAGGCAAGCAATTCTCGCTGCACTCCTCTGGCGTAGAGGCACCCCTTCCTGCTACGGTTGCAGGGGGCCGTGGGGCAGAGGCGTTATCTTAAGCGCGGCCAGGCCTGGTCAATATCCAAGATGCTTGTAGCGCCCAGCGGGATCGCGCCTGCAAGGCGCTCCCACATTAAGCCAGTTTGGTTGTCTATTGTGGGAGCGCCTTGCAGGCGCGATTGGCGGCAGCCCCATGGCCGCCATTTGCGTCAATTCCCGGCGGCGCCTTGTTAAGTTACCGCCGATGGGGCCGAGGGGTTAGGTCTTTCGGGCCAGCCGCGGCTGCCTATCCGGCGTTAGTCCAGCCAGGCGTCAATTCAGCGCTCGGGCGAGAGAACTGGGCCGTTTGTGCATCAGGCCGTCAATCCAAACCAGATGGCTGGCCAGTTGGCGTAATCGCCGCAGCTCTTCGGGGGAGCGGATGCGCTCCAGCCCGCTGCCCTCGCACCGGGGGCAATCTCGGTAAGCTTCGCCCGAGTTGACGTCCAGCAGGCCGCGGCCGGCGCAGTCGTCACAGGTGCGAAACGCATCTTGGAACACCCACTGGTATGGGCTCAGTGCGGCCAAACCGGTGCGGGTGTGGCGCGCGCTCATCGTTTCGTACATGCCCTTGGACCAGCCATCGTACTGGCCTTGCTGGCGGCAGCGCTCGCAAACCGCCACTCGGTGCAAGGCCTTGTCTTTCCAGGGCCTGCAACATTATGTCCGTACACTTCTTCACGCAGCTCGTGCCACTTCTCTTGCCATTTTTGCCGTTAAAACCACTTGTGCCACTCGCGAAGCGGCCACTTCCAAACGGGTACTCCGCCCGGGACAGAACCTGCCGTGAAGCGGCCCAGTCGTGTGCAATTGGTCCCCATGCGAAATACACCCACGGCTACGAATCGCTTGACTCTCAGGCGAAACCCTCTATAATACGATAACAGTTACAGTGTAACTGTCAATGTAGATGGGAGGCCGGGCAGTTCTGCCTATTCATGGATGGAGAGAGCCGCTACACGTTGGATGACCTTGAAAAACTGGTCGACGTGTCAGCCCGCACGATTCGTTACTATACCGGGATTGGGCTGCTGCCTCCCCCCGACGAGCGTGGGCGCTACGCCTACTACTCCGAGGATCACTTGCTGCGGCTCCGCCTGATCAAGCGCCTGAAAGATGTCGACCTGCATCTGGGGACGATCAAGCGCTATGTCGACACCATGACACTCGGGCAAATTGAGACGCTGCTCGTCGGGCCGCAGGCGTCTCCGTCGCCCGCTGCGCCGGCCGCTGCTCGCGCCCCGGCGCCCACCGTGGCCTCTGCCGTGGCCCCTGCCGCGGCCCCTGATCGCCCGGTGGCCTCTGATGACGCCGCGGCCTACATCGCGCGCGTGCTGGCCAACCAGCGCGAAGCCAGGGCAATTCGGGACCGGCAGTCTGCTGCCACACCCACGCCAGCCCCGGCCCAGCCTCCCGTCACCAGCCGGGATCAGCAGTCCGCCGCGTGGGACCACTATTCTCTGGTGCTCGGCATCGAGTTGACCGTTCGTGAAGACGCGGCAGACGAGTGGCCGTCTGAGCTCGACCAGTTGCTCGCCGCTGCCAAAGAGCTTTTTAAGCGCCGGCCTAAATAGGTATCCAGGAGGTTTGACATGCTGATCCCAAGTCTGCGTCTCACGGCGGCTGCCGATTGCAGCCTGGTGGATATTGAAGGGCAAAGCGAGCGGGTGGTGCGCTGGACGATCACGGCGCCGGATGCGCCGCTTTTGGGCCCAGCACGCTCGCCCTTGAACCTGGCGCTGGTGGTTGACCGCAGCGGCTCGATGGCCGGCGATAAGCTGGCTTTTGCCCGGCAGGCGGCCAATCACGTGTTGGATCTGCTCCAGGCGCAGGATCGGGTGACGGTGGTCATCTACGATGATGTTATTGAGCTCCTGGCGCCCAGCCAGCCGGTGACACCCGCCAACCGCCAGGCGCTCAAGGTCATGCTGCAGACGGTGGCCGCGCGCGGTTCCACAAACCTGGGTGAGGGCTGGCTGCGCGGCGCGGGCCAGGTGGCCGAGCATTTGAACCCGAGCAGCATCAATCGCGTGCTGCTGCTGACGGATGGATTGGCGAATCAGGGCATCGTGTCGCCCGCTGAGCTGGCCTCGCATGCGCGCGAGCTGCGCCAGCGCGGCGTTTCAACCTCCACCTTTGGCGTGGGCGCGGATTTCAATGAACAGCTGTTGGCCAGCATGGCTGATGACGGCGGCGGCCACTTTTACTTCATTGAAACGCCCGTGCAAATCCCGGCCTTGTTCCAGCAGGAGTTGGGAGAGTTGCTGACCGTGGTGGCGCGCGATCCGCGCCTGGTCATCTCGGGCCCCAACCAGGCCGCGGTGGATTTGTTGGGCGGCTTGCCATTTGAATATGACGGGGACCGGTTAATCGTGCCGCTCAGCCATATCTTCGCGCGCGAAGAACGCCAGATATTCTTGCGCGCCGTTGTGCTGCCGGGCCTGGCCGGCAGCCGCTTTCCGATCCGCGGCGAATTGGCCTATCGCGATTTGAGCGGCGATCCTCAGACCGCGCTGGCGGAAGTGGTCTTCACCTATGCCGGCCCGGCCGCCGTGGCCGCCGCGCCGATTGACTTGCCTCTGCGCCAGCGCGCGGCTGAAATCCGGCTCTCGGCCATTGCCAACCAGGCTTTGCAGCTCAAGCGGGACGGCCGCCAGCAGGAAGCCGTCTCCACCATGCGCGCGGCCCTGGCCAGCATGGCCCCGCTGGCCTCGCCCGCTGTGGCCCAAAACTATGAGACACTGACGAAAGAATTGGATGGCGCGCTCTCGCCCTCGGCAATGAAAGCGCGCCACTACGAAGAATACAAGAAGCGCAAGTCCCGCTAAAGCATTCCAACGCTGGCGCATTGGGCTAAGTGTGCACAATGACGGATACGGACAACGCTGAAGTGTCAGGGCCGGCCCTGGCGCGGCCCTTATTGACCGAGCGCCTGCTCCTGCGCGAGTTTGTCGACTCCGACTTCGACGCCCTGCGCGAGATCGCAGTGGACCCTGATGTCCTGCGCTATCGCTCGCGCCAGGAGATCACCCCCCAGGCCACGCGCGAGTTCATCCAAAACGCGCAGGCTCGGGCCGAGGAGCGGCCGCGCCAGCAATACGCGCTGGCTGCCGTGCTGCGTGACGGGCTGCGCCTGGTTGGCGAGCTTGGTTTGACCATCATCAACTCGCGGTATGACGAAGCCTTCCTGTGGTATTCCATGCATCGCGCCTACTGGGGCCAGGGCTACGCCACCGAGTCCGCGGTCCGGCTGGTGCGCTTCGGTTTTGAAGACGCCGACCTGCGGCGCATCTTCGCCGAGTGCCATCCGCAGAACGTGGCCTCGGCGCGGGTGCTGCAGAAGATTGGCCTGCTGCCGGAGACCATGGCGGATGGCGGACGGTTGAGGTTTGGGTTGACCAAGGACCGCTACGCGAGACGAAGGATGGACGCGAAGTAAATGAAGGTTGATTACGACGCTATTGCGCCGCACTATGATGCGCGCTACGACGTCAACCAACTACCGGGCATCACGGGCTTTCTGCGGCAAGCAGCGGCTGATGTCGGCGCTGGGCACGGATTGGCGCTCGAAGTGGGCTGCGGCACCGGCTATTGGCTGGGTGTGCTTGCCGGCCATACCCGGCACATCCACGGGTTGGACCTCTCGGCCGGCATGCTGCGCCGGGCGCGCGCGCACGCGCCCGCCAGCGGCCTGGCGCAGGGGCAAGCCGGCCAACTGCCCTTCGCCAGCGCCAGTTTCGATCTGCTCCTGTGCGTCAACGCGCTGCATCACTTCCCCGACCAGCAGGCGTACGTCGCCGAGTCGCGCCGCGTTCTCCGGCCGGGCGGCGCGTGGGTCAATGTGGGCATGGACCCGCACGCCGGTCGTGACCAATGGTATCTCTACGACTATTTCCCTGGCACGCTGAAGACCGACCAGCAGCGTTTCCCGTCCGCCGGCACACTCGTGGATTGGGTGAAGGCCGCCGGATTTGAGCGTGCCACCTGGGTCACGGCCGAACGCATCCGCGCGGTGCAGCGCGGCGCCGCCGTGCTGGATGATCCGTTCCTGAAAAAGCACGGCACCTCGCAGTTGGCGCTGCTCAGCGAAAGCGCTTATCAGGCCGGGCTGGCGCGCCTCACGCGCGACGTTACAGCGGCCGAGGCCGCCGGGCAGGCGCTGGAGTTCGCTACAGACCTGCGGCTGAGCGCGGTGGTGGCCCAGTCACCGGGCTAAACCGTATCATGGGCGACGCGTGCCCCGGCGCATCGGTCAAGGCTCCGGCGCAGCTCGCGCGCCAGCGTGGCCACATGCGGCGGCTGCAGGATGTTGTGGTGGCTGCCGGCGATCGTCTGCACTTCCAATGGGCCGCGCACCAGCCGGCCCCAGCCGCGCAGCGGGTCGGGCGTGCGTGTCAGAGATTGGCTGCGATTGTTGAACAGCACCACCCGGCCGGCATACGGGCCCGGCGAATATGCCGCTGACGCCAGCACATGCAGTTGCATGATCCGGCGCAGATGGTCGGGCACCGGACCATCCACCGGCACCACGTCCTCCACCCGCGCCGCCAGAGGCCGGCCCAGCCATCCCGCGGCCCGGCGCAGCAGCCGCAGCGCTGCGCGCCGGGCTTGACGCCACATCTGACGCCCGCCTAACTGCACATAGTCCTGGAACCAATACGGCAGATTGCGCAGGAAGGCCAGCAGCAGCCGCGGGCGCCACAGTGGCTCGCCCGACCGCCGCCGCGCCGGTGCGTAGCCTTCAAAGATGGCCACCAGTGCCACCGGCTGGCCATTAGCCTGAAGCTGGCGCGCCACCTCAAAGGCCACTTCGCCTCCAAAGCAGTAGCCGCCCAGAAAATACGGCCCGTTGGGCTGCTGGGCGCGGATGATGCCCTCGAAATGCGCCGCCATTTGCTCCACCGTCTCATGCGGCGGGGTGCGGCCGTCCAGGCCCACGGCCTGCAATCCATACACTGGCTGATCTTCGCCTAGCGTGCGCGCTAGCTCGGCATACCCCAACACCCCGCCCCCAAAACCATGCACCAGAAACAAGGGCGGCCGGGCGCCCTGCGGCTGGATGGGCACCAGCGACGCCCACGGGTCGGGCGTCTCCTGGCCCAGCGCCTGGGCCAGTTGCGCAATTGTGGGCGATTGAAACAGAAGTGTGATGGGCAGTGCGCGGCCGAATTCCGCCTCAATCTGGCTGAACAATCGCATGGCCAGCAGCGAGTGACCGCCCAGCGCAAAGAAATCCTCGTTGACCCCGACCTGCTCCCGGCCTAGCGCCGTTTGCCAAAGGCGGGCCAGTCGCTGCTCGGTGTCGCTGGCCGGAGGAATGGGGTCGAGCACACGGCTTTGATTGAGATCGGGAAGCGGCAACGCCGCCTCATCTAGCTTGCCGTTCGGGGTCAGCGGCAGGGCCGGCAAAACCACAAACGCTGCTGGCACCATCACCATGGGCAGCCGCTCACCCAGGTACGCGCGCAGCCTGGCCGGGTCGGCTTGCGGCCCAACCACATACGCCACTAACGTTGGCCCGGCCACCAGCGCCGGGCCAGCCGGGGGCGCCTGGCGCAGCGTGACAAAGGCGTCGTGCACCGTGGAATGCTGGGTCAGGGCGCGTTCCACTTCGGCCGGCTCCAGCCGATAGCCGCGCAGCTTCACCTGCCGGTCCGCGCGCCCGGCAAACGTCACCGCGCCGTCCGGACCATAGCGTCCAAAATCGCCAGTGCGATAGAGCCGGTCCTCTGGCTGGCCGGTGAACGGATTTATGAGGAAGCGGGCGGCGGTCAGGGCGGCCTCACCCAGATAGCCGCGCGCCAGGTGCGGGCTGCGCACATAGATCTCGCCCAGCTCGCCGATGCCGGCCAGTTGCTGGCGCGGCGTCAGCACCAGCAGTTGCACATCCGGCAGGCCGTGCCCCACCGGATAGATGGCCGGCCCGGGCGCGTGTTCCGACTCGGCCGGCACCCGATAGCAGGCCACCGCGCGCTGTGTCTCGGTGGCGCCGTAGGAATTGAAGCAGACCACGTTGGGGGCCAGGGCCCGCAGGCGCGCCACATCGTGCCGGGCCAGCCGGTCGCCGACGAAAAAGACGCTGCGCAGGTTGGGCAGGCGCAGGCCGGGCGCGGCGCCCTCGACGATCATTTGCGCCAGCGGCGGCGTGAGATGCGAAATGTTGACGCGGCTCTCGGCCAACCAGGCCGCCAGTTGGCCCGGCGTGTGCCAGCTCACCGGGTCAGGCAGGCACAGCGTGGCGCCGGCCCACAGCGCGGTAAAGATGTCACGCTGCAGCGGGTCATGTGAAAGCCCAGCCAGCAGGCTAAAACGATCCGCTGGCCCGTAGCCAAAGGTTTCGGCCTGCCAGAGCATGAAATGCGTCAGCGGCCCATGACGGCACAGCACCCCCTTGGGGTGGCCGGTGGACCCGGAGGTAAACGACACGCACGCCAGGTCGTCCGGGCCAATCTCGATGGCCGGCGGCAGCGGCGAGCGGGCCGCCAGAAAAGCCGGCGCCGCCAGGCCGGCAGGCAGATCATAGGTGCCGCGCAGGTTCAGGCGGCGCGCAAAAGCCGCCAGCGCATCTGGCATGGGCCCGGCCGCTTCCAGCCGCAGCAGCGCGCGCGGCTGCGCCAATTCAAGATAGGCTTGCAGCCGCGCCGGCGGGTAAGCCGGATCCAGAATTAAGTAAGCCGCGCCGGCTTTTGATATGCCCAGCAGCGACCACACCAGTGCCGGGCTGCGGTGGGCGTAGACGGCCACAATCTCGCCGCGCTGCACGCCGGCAGCCAGCAGCGCCTGCGCCATCTGGTTGGCGCGGGCCTCCAACGCGGCATATGTCCAGCGCTCGCCGGGTGAAATCAAGGCCGGATGGTTGGGCGCCCGCTGGGCCTGCGCCGAGAGCCGCGCGTGGATGGCGCCTTCCCAGGCGTCTGATAGCGGCTGGGCGGGGTCGGGCAGGCCAGCGCGCGCGCCGGATGTGAGCAGCGAAAATTGAGACAGACGCTGATCAGGATTGGCGGTAGCCTGCTCCAGTACAGCGGCATAGGCCTCCAGCAGCGCCGTGATGCGCGCGGTGTCGAATAGATCAACCGCGAAGACCGCCGTCAATTTCAAGCCGCCCGCTTGCTCGTCAACGCGCACGGCCAGATCAAATGCGGCCGGCGGCGCTTCGGCCTCCAGCGGCTCCGCGTCAATGCCGGCCAGGCGCAGGCCTGGGCCGGGCGCGAGAGGCATATCCAACACTACCTGGTACAACGGCGTGTAGCTGGTGCTGCGCGCCGGCTGCAGCTCGGCCAGCAGCCGGGCGAACGGCACGGCCTGGTGCGCCTCAGCCGAGCAGACCACCTCGCGCCCCCGGCCCAGCAACTCGCGGAAGGTGGGGTCGCCGGATAGATCGAGGCGCAGGGCCAGGCTGTTGCTGAAGGCGCCGATCAGCGCTCCAAGCTCCGGGCGGTTACGCCCTGCCACCGGCGTGCCGATCACGACATCCGACTGCCCCGTTAGCCGCTGGAGCAGGAGA
>JAYTFQ010000231.1:0-2859 GCA_043734225.1 Anaerolineales bacterium
AGGCTATCGCGACGCATGGCTCCAGCGGGGAGAGGTTGGTAGTAAGTTAGTACTACAGTCACTATAACCGGATTCTTGCGATTAGTAAACTTAGCGCCATTTTAACAGAAACAGCGGGACCAAACTGGCCCCGCCGTGTCTGTGCTGCCGTGCAGGAGCGAACAGGAGCGTTACGCGAGCGCAAACCACCAACCAAGTACCATGCCGAGCCCAAGGGCCAGGAGCGGGACCCATAGGTAAGGCCGGATGGGCGAGTAAACGGGGTAAAGCCGATTTTTGGCCCGATGCAAACGGCGTGTGGCAAAAATCACCAACCGCCACCAGTAGATGCTGACTTGATCGGATAACGGAAGCTGGCGCGGAGCGATATTGAGCATAAGACGTTTAACCTTCTAGCGTGAGGTGCTGACTTTTAGGACCTTGCCGCCATCATCCGCGACCACGCGAACAATCCGATTGATTGTGCGCCCGCCGGGTCCCTGGCCGCTGCCCCGAAAGGTGAGCACGTACTGGTCCGTGCCGCCGATGCTGGCGGATTTCGCGCCGGCCTGGTTTTGGACCGTGGGCGGCGCATTGCGCACTTCTGGAAATTGGCGGTAGATCTGGCGGCTGATGCTGTCGATCTGGCTGGAATTGAGCGACATATTAGTTGCCCTCCTCGTATTCGCGCAGGCTGCGGCGGCGGCGCAGGAAGGCGGGCATGTCGATGCCGGACGAGACCGGGGCAGCGGCTGGTACGCCGCGCGCCTCATGGCTGGCGCGGCCCTCGGCCGCCGACGAATCCGCAACCAACATTGGATGGTCCATCGCGCTGGAGGCCACCGCCTGACTGAACAGGGCCTCGGCCAAATGCACTTCTGGTTCTGCGCGGGCCGGTTCGCTGCGGGCCGGCGCGGGCGCCTCGGTCGGTTTTTCCGCGACTGGGCGGGGCTCTGGCGCGGATTTGGCCGGGGTCCGGTGGAAACTAAAGTCAGCGGCCTGCGAGCCCATCATCTCGGTCTCGATGCCGGTCATCACCAGAATGACCTGCGCGCGGCCGTTGAGCATGGGGTCAATGGTAGCGCCGAAAATCACTTCGGCATTGGGCGCGGCGGCCGTGATCTCAGCGGCGGCCTGGCTGACCTCGAATAACGAGAGATCTTCGCCGCCGGTGAAGTGCACCAGCACACCGTTGGCGCAATGGGCGGATTTGATATCGAGCAGCGGCATTTGCAGCGCCTGGCGCACAGCGTTGGTGGCTTTGTGCTCGCCAATGCCCTGGCCAATGGCCATCATCGATGGCCCAGCAGTTTGCATCAGCGCCCGGACGTTGGCGAAGTCCATGTTGATCAGGCCCGGCTTGCTAATAAGCTCGGTGAGCCCTTGCACACCCTGGCGCAGCACCTCGTCAGCGACACGCAGCGACATCTCAAAGGTGGTCTGTTTCGGGAGCAGCCCAAGCAGTTTGTCGTTGGGCACGGCTACCAGCGTGTCGGCATTGGCGCGCAGCTTTGCCAGGCCATTCTGGGCGTTTTGCTGACGGCGCGAGGCTTCAAAGGCAAAGGGAACCGTCACTACCGCCACGGTCAGCGCGCCCAGGCTGCGGGCAATTTCGGCCGCGACGGGGATGGCGCCCGTGCCTGTACCGCCGCCCATGCCGGCCGTCAGGAAGACCATGTCCGCGCCTTCCAGCGCTTCGCGGATCTCAGCCTGGCTTTCCAGCGCGGCGGCCTCACCGACTTCTGGCCGGCCCCCGGCGCCTAAACCACGCGTGACCTTGGGCCCCAGTTGAACTTTCTTGGTCGCCAGGCTGTGGGCCAGCGCCTGGGCATCGGAATTGGCGGCAATGAACTCGACGCCCTCCAGCCCCAGCTCGATCATGCGATTGACGGCGTTCGAGCCGCCCCCGCCCAGCCCCATGATCTTGATGACGATTTTCTTCGGTTCGTCCATGATTGCCTCCTGTGCGCTGCTCCCAGGTGATGCCGATGTGTGTGCTGGCCCGACACTTACTGCTGCTTGTCCCCGGGGACGGGTGCTGCCGCCCCCAAAATCACTGGCTTAGCTGCTTGGGGCCAGGTTGATGCGATCCACCGCACAACCCGCCTGCCGCAGCTTTTCTTCCACCGCGCTGCCAATCCCCTGCTCATTTCCGATGATGGTGACGCGTTCCGCTTGCGCGGCCTCGTCGGCCGAGAAACCGCACACTGGCCGATGCGCCTTCACGAAATCCAGCGCCGCGTTCCAGTGCCAATCGGAAACACCCCATTCGAACACTGGGAGCAGCACGTAATGGTGCAGTGTCTTGTGGTTGCCGGATGACAACTGGCTGGCGGCCTGGTCCAGCCCCAAGGCTTTGCTTTCGTCACCGCGCCGTCGCGCCGGCGGCAGGCCCTCGGCGGGCGCTTGCTTGAGCGCGTGCGCGGCCGTGAGTGTGGCGCCGCTTGATTTGTAGTAGGCATCGGCGGCAAAAGGGCTGCCGTCGGCGGCAGCCAACAACCACAAGTTCACATTCAGCAGGTGCTCCGGAAGTTGACCCGCTTTCAGCGCGCCGTGCAGGTCTTGGATGCAAGAAGCGTGCCCCAGATCATCCAACGGCGGCAATGTTGGGTCAGTCCGATCATTCATACGTGGCCCGCCGGCCAGGGTAATGATGGGACGCAGTTGCCCCAGACGGGCCTGAATAATTTCGTCATACCACTCAAATTGATGAAAGCCGCGCTGATCCTGCGAGCCGGGCGGGGTGAGGTACGCCCGGGCGTCGGGCCACCGGCCGTGGCCGCCTTTGCCCCAACCTAGCGGGCGATTGTAGGTCCACAGATTCATGGCAAAGCTCATTTCGCGCGCCAAATCTTCCAACCCGCGCTGAATCAGCCCGGT
>JAYTFQ010000232.1:0-3161 GCA_043734225.1 Anaerolineales bacterium
TGGAAGCGCCGTTGCCCAGCCAGAGCGTGCCGGAGGTCAGATCCAGCGCGCTGCCGTCCTGGTTGGCGTCGTCGGCGGAGGCCGCCACCTGAGCGGTGAGGGTGACCGTCTGGCCGCCCGCGGTGGGCGTGCGGGTGGCGGTTGGCGCGCCGGCGGTTGGCGTGGGCGTGCTGGGTGCCGGCGTGCGGCTGGGCGTTGCCGTGGCATTGCCGATGGGGGTGGGCGTGGGCGCTTGGCCGTTGGGCGCATACCCGCTCAAACCGCCATTCCCATCTGTGACATAGAGCACGCCGTCGGCCACAATGGGACTCTGCCAATGCGTGGGACCGAGCTGGGTATTGTGCCATAACTGCGCGTGACTGACGGGGTCCAGCGCCCAAATATTGTTGCTGACCACGTAATACAGCACCCCATTGGCCACGATGGGCGAGGTGCCGCCGTTGGCAACCTGCCACTGGGAAACCAGGCGCGGATTGCCGCTGCCGTCCACGCTCAGCTTCAGACCGGCGAGCCCATTGTCATTGGCCACAAACACCCAGGTGCTGGCGTCAGCCGGGTTCACCCACACCGCGGGCGTAGTCAAGATCTCGTTGCCTTGCGGCACCGTCATCGAGAACACTTCGCCGCCGGTAAAGCCGGGCGCCGCGTGCCCGCTGAGGTTGTCCAGGTTGATGAGACGCAGGACGCCATCCTTGCCACCCTGAACGGCCAGATGCGGATATTTGCTGGCATTAGGCAGCACGGCGGGCGCGGTGCTGCCAATATCGGTATCCGTGTTCTGCAACTGTTGAAAATTCGTGGGCGTGTAACTATCCAGCGGGTTGCCATTCGCGCCCGTGCCATCCGGGTTGAGCGCGAAAACTGAGTCGCCCCAGTTGTGCTGCGTGGGGTCAAAGGTGCCGTTGCCGGTGGCCATGTAAATCTTGTTGGTGGCCGAGTCATACACCACGCCGGCTCGGGCCCAAATGGCCGCATTCACGCTGGCGCAGTCTGACCCCAGGCCGGGCGCGGTGAAATGCACCGCCTGGTTGCTGCACAACGTGTTGAACACGCGCTGCGATCCGTCAGCCAGGTTGATGGCGGTGACGTGTCCCTGATAATCGCCGCCATCACCCGGGTAACCGCCATTGGTGACATACAGGTAGCGGTTGCCGTTGGCGGCGGTCACGGCGCTCAAGGCCGACGAGCCCTTTTCGTCATAGGCCTTTAGGCTGGCCAGTTCCGGCCAGCCGCCGGACTTGATCTCGAGGCCGTCGCCAACCTGATATTTGTGGACGTAGCCATCCAGGCCGTAGCTGTAGACGTACTGCCGGTTGGGATCAATCGCCGGAGACGAGGTGGTGTAGCAAGGCACCGACCCATGGTTGATCAGGCAGCCATTCGGGCCATATTGGTGGCTCCAAATGGTCGCGCCGGTGAGCCCATCCACGGCCAGGATCCGGCCGTCCTTGGTTGTCAGGAACAAGAGATTGCGTGTGCCGCTGGCCGTGGCGACGGCTGACTGGTAGGCCGGCGCGCCGTCCGCGATGCCTGGCAGCGTGACGGATAAAAACCGCTGCAGCGTTCCGACATTGGCCGCATTAATCACGCTTTCCTGGGTGTTGTTGCTGTCGCGGCGCGCCGTGAAGCCGAACTGCGGCCAATCGTAGGCCGAGGTGACGACCGCGATCAGGGCGATGGCCAGGAGGGCCGCCCACAGACTGCGCGACCGAAGCTGGGGCGGCAGGCGTTTCAAGGTCGCCGTCCTGCTGGCACTACCGTGCCACCATATTGGATTGTATTTTGGTTGCTCATTCGTCTTTACCTCCACTGTCCTCAAGGCCGCTGCTCAGTCAGCGGATACCAATCTGTCGCACGTTTGAGATAGGACTGGCACACCGGCGTGCCGTGCCAGAGCGTCTGAGTTCGCTATGACGTCGGGGAGCGCTTGAAATGGTTCGTGGCCTGTCTCGCCCAGCGTATCCTGGATGTCCCGCGCGGGATCACGGCAGAGCGCCGCAAGCTCGATTTTTCGCAGGCCGGGCTTAGTTGCCGCGAGGGGCTGCCAGCGTGTATTCAAACAGCGGATTCAAGCCCGGCCGCGCGTGGCGACCGGGCCGGTGTGCGCCGTATAGGATCGGGCCATTTGGGTGCTTTGCCTATAGGATATCAATCCCAGGCAAAATCAGAGCAAGATTATTACGCTGCATGCAATGACGGGGCGGCCGGTGACGGGAAACAGATGAGCCCGGCCAGTTTGCTGCTGGCGGGCGACATAACGCTGATTGGATTCGCTGATTTGCCTGGGCCAAAACGGTCAGTTTTGCCCTCCGCCTTCGTTATATAGATATACGCAGGCCCGCCCACGGGACATCTGGCGCACCTGAACGCTGGCCGCGTCAGCGCCGAACACTGGCCGGGGTGGCGCGCGGCGGGAACTCGTTAAACCTGCCCATGGGGCAAGGACGGTTGACATGATATTGGTGACGGGCGTGACCGGACAGACGGGCGGCGAGGTGCTGCGGCGGCTGGCGGGCAAGGGCGTGCCGGCGCGCGGGCTGGCGCGCAACCCGGACAAAGCGGCGGCGCTGGCGGCGCTGCCGGGGGTGGAGATTGTGGCGGGCGACATGGCCGACCCGGCCACGCTGGGCGCGGCGCTGGCCGGCGTGGATCGGGCGCTGCTGATTTCGTCCTCGGACGCGGGGATGCAGACGGCGCAGTTCAACTTTATCGACGCTGCCAGGCAAGCCGGCGTGCGGCACGTGGTGAAGCTGTCGGGCATCATGCCCGAGCGCGACTCGCCGTTCCGGTTTGCGCGCATGCACGGCGAGATTGAAAAGCACCTGGAAGAGTCGGGCCTGGCCTGGACCCACTTGCGCGGCGGCGAGTTCTTCCCGTCGTACTTTCGGCAGGTGCGCTCGATCCTGGCGGATGGCACGCTGCGCCTGCCGATGGCCGAGGCGCGGATTGCCTCGCTGGACATTGGCGACCTGGCCGAGGTGGCGGCCGTGGTGCTGACCAGCGCCGGCCACGAGGGCCAGATTTACCCGCTGACCGGGCCAGAAGCGCTGAGCATGGCCGAGGTGGCCCAGAAGCTCTCGGCCGCCACCGGCCGGGCGATCCGCTACGTCAATATATCGCCAGAAGAGCACATGGCCGCCATGCTGGCGAATGGGCTGCCG
>JAYTFQ010000233.1:0-8880 GCA_043734225.1 Anaerolineales bacterium
CGCGGCGTCGGAGGCCAGAAAGACGGCCACGGCCGCCAGGTCCGAGGGCGCGACCCATTTGCTGGTGTCGGCATTCGGCTGGCCGGCCCGGTTGCCGGGGGTGTCGATGGTGCTGGGAATGATGGCGTTGACGTTGATATTGTTCTCGCGCACCTCGGCCGAGAGGGCCTCGGTGAGGCGCAGCACGGCGGCCTTGCTGACGGCATAGGCGGTGCTCTTGCGGCCGGCCAGCAGGCCGGCCTTGGCGCCGATGTTGACAATCTTGCCGCCGCCCTGGGCCAGCATGGGCGGGATGACGGCCCGGCAGGTGAGGAAGGCCGAGCGGGCGTTGAGGTTGAACATGAAGTCGAGATCGGCCTCTTGCAGGTCGGTCACGGGCGCGCCGGGCTTATAGCCGCCGGCCACGTTCACCAGCACGTCCACGCGGCCCCATTTGGCCAGCACGGCCGCCACCCAGGCGGCCACGCTTTCGGCCTGGGTGACGTCGACCACGGACGGCAGGGCGCGATCATCGCCCAGGCCCAGATCGGCGGCCAGGGCCTGAGCCTGCTCGAGCTTGCGGGCGGTGAGCGCCAGCCGGGCGCCGGTGCCGGCGAAGGCCTTAGCGACGTGCGGGCCAAAGTCGCCTGTGGCGCCGGTGATAAGAACCACGCGATCAGAGTCCATAGCGGGAGCCTCCTGGGGAGAGAACTGCTGTGAGAGGTGATTATAGCCCCGCGTGGCGAATTGGCCTCGATGGGATGACGCGGCCCGCCAAACCGGCTCAGACGGAAAGATCAGCCGGCTGTGAGATGCGCTTCAATCCTGCCACTCGGTCGAAATCAGAGGCGAAGCTAGCCAGCCAGGCGATGCCGCGTTTGCGGCAGGCAATCGTAATCAGCGCGTCATTGAAATTCAGCTCGCCATTCGTCTGGGAAACCAGAGCGAGAATGTCATCGTAATCGGCCGGCAAGTCTGGATAGAGCCAGGTGATCGACTTGGTTGGAAAACGTGTTTGGAGGCGAGCGGCAAGGTCAGAAAAAGTTGCGCTGCGCCGTTGTTCATGCGTGCGGCGAGCCAGAAGGCTGACGACTTCAGCCAATACACAGTCGAAGATTGAAGTGTGAAAAGCGCCTGCATCGAGAGCGTCCCGCAGATTGATGGCCTGCGCATGCCAGAGGTCTTGCTCGTCAATCAGCCCGAGAACGTATGAGGTGTCCAGCCCGACCTGAATGGGCATGGATCAGTCACGATCATAAAGCGCTTCGCTGTCTGCGAGCGCGTCCCCGCCCAAGGAAACCATACCGGATATGGCTTGCAAGGTGCCCGGCGGCAAAGCCCGAGTAGGATAGGTGTACTTACGCCGCGCCGGCCGCCGGATCCGGCTCTTGGAGGAGAACAGAGTGATGGTCACCCGCACTTCCGTGCCATCCGGCAGCTGCAGGGGCCGGCGAAGTTTAAGGACGCCTTTGGAATAGCGCGCGGGCAAATTGGGATAGTCTGCCATGGGATTGGCTCCTGAAGCCTGGCTTACGCTTGCGGCGATTATAGCACCCGTTTTTGTGTGACAGTTGATAAAATAGATCGCATGCACATCTCCCCCGAGCGGTTCGAGGCGCTGGCCTTCGAGGAAGCCGAGGTGGTGCTGGCGCAACTGCCGGCCGACCTGCGAGCAGAGGCGGAGACGGTGCTGCTGCTGACGGCGGACCGCAGCACGCGCGATGCGCCGGGTTCGGCCATGATGACTCTGGGACTCTACGAGGGGGTGCCGCTGGTGGAGCGGCACGCCGACAGCGTGCTGCTGACCCCGGACCGGATCACGCTGTTCCGGCTGCCGCTGCAGAGCCTGGCGCAGACGGAGACGGCGCTGCGCCAGCGAATGCGCAAGACGCTGATCCACGAACTGGGGCATTTTTTCGGGTTCGATGAGGAAGAATTGCGGGTGAGGGGCTGGGGATAACGCGATAACCGCTGTGGTATCATGCCCGAGGGACGGGCATGGGAGGCAAGTTGGCTGGCCAGAGGGGCCGGCCGGCGCCCGCCTAAGCGCAACAAGGAGCAATGGCTGTGAAGAACATTTGTGTTGTTGGCGTTGGCTATGTGGGGCTGGTGACCGGCACCTGTTTTGCCGACCTGGGGAACCACATCGTCGCTTTGGATATCAACGCTGAGCGGATTGAAAACCTGAAGCAGGGCCTGCTGCCCATCTACGAGCCCGGGCTGGAGGAGATGGTCAAGCGCAACATCGCCGCCGGCCGGCTGGAGTTTACCACCAGCTATGCCGAGGCGCTGAAGGATGCCGAGTTCGCCTTCATTGCGGTGGGCACGCCCGAGGGCGTGGACGGCGAGGCCGACTTGCAATACGTGCGCCAGGCAGCCGAAACCATCGCCCAAAACATGACCGGGCCGCTGATCATCGTCAACAAGTCGACCGTGCCGGTGGGCACCGGCGATTGGGTGGCGGAGATCGTGCGCGCCAAGCAGCCCAAGCCCATCGCGTTCAGCGTGGTGTCGTGCCCGGAGTTCCTGCGCGAGGGCTCGGCCCTGAGCGATTTTATGAACCCGGCGCGCACGGTGCTGGGCTCGCTGGACCCCGAGGCCGCCCACCGGGTGGCCGAGCTGCACCTGCCGCTGCGGGCCACGATCGTGGTGGTGGACCTGCGCACGGCGGAGATGATCAAATACGCCTCGAACGCTTTCCTGGCCACCAAGATCTCCTTCATTAATGAGATTGCCAATATCTGCGAGGCGCTGGGCGCCGATGTGAAGGAAGTGGCGGCCGGCATGGGCTATGACACGCGCATTGGGCGCAGCTTCCTGGATGCCGGGCTGGGCTATGGCGGCTCGTGCTTCCCGAAGGACGTGAAGGCCCTGGCCCACATGGCCAACGTGCAGGGGCGCCACCCGCAATTGCTGCAGGCGGTGATGGACATCAACCAGGACCAGCGGCGCCTGATTGTGGACAAGGTGCGCGAGATGCTGGGCGACCTGAACGGCAAGCGGGTGGGGCTGTTTGGGCTGGCCTTCAAGCCCAACACGGACGACATGCGCGACGCGCCGGCGATTGAGATTGCTCAAATGCTGCAGGCAGCCGGTGCCACGGTGCAGGGCTATGACCCGGTGTCGATGGTGGTGGCGGCGCGGCACATGCCGGGCGTGCGGCTGTGCGAGGACGCCTATGAGGCCGCCAGCGGCGCGGACGCGGTGGTCATCGTCACCGAATGGAACGAGTTCAAGCAGTTGAACCTGGGCCGGCTGAAGCAAGCCATGCGCCAGCCGAACATTGTCGACGGGCGCAACATTTACGACCCCAAGATGGCCGAGCGCGCCGGGTTCAATTATCGCGGCATGGGGCGCGGGTATGACGGCAATCGGGCGCGGCAGGAGTAGAACGAACTGAGCGCGGGCCTGGATGAAGGCCGACCAAACTCCAGCGGTTAAAACCGCGGCAACAGAAGCACGAAACCCGCCTGCGCGGGTTAGGGAAAAGCGGGCAGACACATAGGTCCGCCCCAACGAGCCCGGGCGGATACATGATTCCGTCCCAACGAGTGAGCAGGGACCAGCATTGCCAAGGAGTGTTATGGCGAAATCGGGTGTGACCAAGACGCGGCTGCCGAATGGGCTGACCGTGCTGCTGCAGGAAGTGCACACGGCGCCGCTGGTGTCGTGGTGGGTGTGGTACCGGGTGGGGTCGCGGCACGAGCGGCCGGGGCACACGGGCATCAGCCACTGGGTGGAGCACATGATGTTCAAGGGCACGCGCCGCTTTCCGGGCGATGTGGCCGACCGGACCGTGGCGGCCGACGGCGGCGTGCGGAATGCCATGACCTGGATCGATTGGACCACCTATTTCGAGACGATGCCGGTGGATAAGATCGATTTCGCGCTGCGGCTGGAAGCCGACCGGATGAGCCACGCGCTGTTCCCGCCGAAGGACGTGGCTTCGGAGCGGACGGTGATCATCTCCGAGCGCCAGGGGCACGAGAACAGCCCGGGTTTCCGGCTGATGGAAGAGGCGCAGGCAGCGGCCTTCCGGGTGCATTCGTATCACCACGAAGTGATCGGCGACATGGCCGACCTGGAAAGCATGACGCGCGACGATCTGTATGGCCACTACCAGCAGTATTACGCGCCCAATAACGCCATCGCGGTGGCGGTGGGCGATTTTAAGACGCGCGACATGCTGGCGCGGATCAAAGAGCTGTTCGGCAGCGCCAAGCCGAAAGTATTGCCCAAGCTGAGCCCGCGGCCGGAGCCGGAGCAAAAGGGCGAACGGCGGGTGCGGCTGAGCGGCGAGGGCGAGACGGCCTATCTCGATGTGATGTACCACGCGCCGAGCGCCACCGATCCCGATTTTTACCCGATGGTGGCGCTGGATTCGATCCTGGCCGGGGCCAGCAGCTTCAACCTGTTTGGCGGCGGCACCAGCAACAAGTCGTCGCGGCTGTACCGGGCACTGGTGGAAAGCGGGCTGGCGGCTGGGGTCTCGGGCGGGCTGAGCGCGACAGTGGACCCGTTCCTGTACACCATGTCGGCCACGGTGCGCAGCGGGCAGACGCCGGAGGCGGTGGAGGCGGCGCTGGACCGCGAGATCGACCGGGCGCGCAACGAGGCGGTGAGCGAGGAAGAACTGGCCAAGGCGGTGAAACAGGCGCGGGCCATGTTCGCCTTCGGCGCCGAGAGCGCCAGCAGCATCGGCTTCTGGCTGGGCTATACCGAGATCTTTGACACCTATCGCTGGTTCGAGAACTATCTCGACCGGCTGGCGGCCGTGACCACCGCCGATGTGCAGCGCGTGGCGCAGAAATACCTGGCGCGCACGAACCGGACGGTGGGGTATTTTGTGCCGGAGAGCAAGTAAATAGCAGGCAGAAGGCAGCCGGCAGAAGACTTGAGCCACAGAGGCTGAGTGCATTCTGCTACTCGCCAATGGCACGCTGATCGTTCTGACTGTCCATTGCTTTCTGCCAACTGCTATCTGCCAACTGCCAACTGCCAACTGCCAACTGCCAACTGCCAACTGCCAACTGCTATCTGTCTTCTGCTGACTGGATAAAATATGCCGACTACTAAGACAAAGCCTTCACGCAAACCGGCCTCGATAGTGGATTCTTTTCCGGGGCCGGAGACGATTACGCGGCGGACGCTGAGCAATGGGATTGTGGTGCTGGTGCGCGAGAACAACACCAGCCCGGCGGTGGTGTTGGATTCAGATTTGCGCGCCGGGGCGCTGTGGGAAAGCCGGGCGCAGGCGGGGCTGGCCAGCTTTACGGCCTCGGCCATGATGCGCGGCACCGAGCGGCGCACCTTCGGCGAAATCTATGAGGCGATCGAGTCGGTGGGCGCCAGTCTGTCGCTGTCCGGCGGCACGCACACCTCCGGCTTTTCCGGCAAGTCGCTGGCCGAGGATCTGGGCCTGGTGCTGGAGCTGGCCTCGGACGCGCTGCGCCGCCCAACCTTTCCGGAAGAGCAAGTGGCGCGGCTGCAGGGCGAGATCCTGACGCGGCTGGGCATGCGCGCCAACCAGACGCGGGCGCGGGCCGAAGAGGCTTTCTTTGAAGCGGCGTATGCCGGCCACCCCTACGCGGTGGACGAAGACGGCTATCCCGAGACCATTCAGGCGCTGACGCGCGCCGACCTGGTGGCCTTTCACCGCAAGCATTTTGGGCCGCGGGGCATGATCGTCACCGTGGTGGGGGCGGTGAAAGCCGACGAGGCGGTGGCGCTGGTGGAGCGCTATTTTGGCGACTGGCAGAACCCGGAGCAGTCGGCCGAGCCGGTGCTGCCGGCAGTGGCGCCGATCCAGGGCGCGCTGGTGAAGAAGGTGGCCATGCCCGGCAAGATCCAGAGCGACCTGGTGCTGGGCGGGCCCGGCCCGGCGCGCAGCCATCCGCTGTTTGTGGCGGCCCGGCTGGCCAACAACATCCTGGGCGTGTTTGGCATGGGCGGGCGCATCGGCTACCAGGTGCGCGAGCGCGGCGGCATGGCGTATTACGCGGCCAGCGGGCTGGATGGCGGGCTGGGGCCCGGCGCGTGGCGAGCGTACGCGGGTGTGAACCCGAAGAATGTGGACCGGGCGGTGGAGCTGATGCTGGCCGAGATTAAGAAGTTCACCACACGCAAGGTAACCGAGGCCGAGCTGGCCGACAACAAGACCTTTTTCATCGGGCGGCTGCCGCTGAGCCTGGAGACCAATGAGGGCGTGGCGAGCGCCATCGGCACGATGGAGCTGTATGACCTGGGATTGGACTACTACCAGCGCTACCCGGCGCTGGTGAAGGCCGTCACCCGCGATCAAATTCAGCACGTGGCGCGCGAGTTCCTGAGCGCCGAGAATTACGTGCTGGCCGAGGCGGGACCGGAGTAGTGGATGTGGGAAGCTCGAAGCAGGAAGCTGGATGTCTGACACGAGCAATGGCATCTCCGCTTTCTCAGTTCCGGCTTCCAGCCTCCAGCATCTGATTATCCATGCTGCGCACCGGCGTCGACATCATCGAAGTGAGCCGGATTGACGATGCCATTCTACGGCACGGCGACCGGTTCTTCCAGCGCTTCTACACACTGCGTGAATTAATCGAAGCGGAAGGACGCACGCCGGCACTGGCGGCGCGGTTTGCGGCCAAGGAAGCGGCGGCGAAGGCGCTGGGCTGCGGCATTGGCGACGTGGGCTGGAAAGAGATCGAGGTGGCGCGCGATGTGCGCCGCGGGCCGCAGTTGGTGCTGCACGGGGCGGCCAAGGCGCTGGCGGCCGAGCTGGGGCTGACGGAGTGGTCGGTGAGCTTGAGCCACACCCACGAGCACGCGATGGCGGTGGTGGTGGCGATCGGCGGACCTAACCTCGAAGTGTGAAGATCCTGGGGGCGCACCCCCTGCGCGCGACACCACCCGGGCGCATGTTACGCCAACTCGCCGACGCAAACATAGACGCGCGCTCGCATGCGCATCAGGCTGGCTTCGATCTGACCCTCGAGCACACACAGCGCGGAATTCAGCCAGCGGTACCGCTCGGCTTCGGTCTCAAAAAGCACTCGCAGCAACTGCTGTCCCTGAGCGCCAACAAACATCGTCCGGCCCTGCAAGCTGAACAGCACCGTCGCCCGATCATCGGTCAGGATCACGCCATAGGCGTCGGGCAGCATCGAGCCATCACTGCGACGGTGGGGATGATTGACCCAACGCAGGGTGCCGTTCAGTTGGACGCCGCTGACTTGCCCGTCGCCTTCACCGTAGCCCGTTCCTTCCTCGCTGCCATATGGTTGAACAAGCACAAATTTGGTGTCGAGGCCCGGCAACTCGCGGTAGACCAGTTCCAGATCACACAGGTGTTCGAGGCGCATATGGCCCTCCTGGCGGGCGCGGTGAGGACAAAGGCAGCCGGCAACGTCACAACCCAGGCCTGGGTGTATCATATTCCGAATTCTGACTATGAGAAGGAGATGGCGTGGCGATTCTAGCGGAGATCAAGACCGACGACGGCAAGGTGCTGAGCACGGTGGCGCTGCCGATCAAGGAATTCAAGACCGGGTCGCGCGGGTATTACGCCAACACGAAGATCGAGATTGATGGCAAGCGCTACCAGGCGCAGATCCAGTTGGTGGAAATTGGGAGCAAGCCGGGCAAGCCGGAAGCCTAATGCCGACGATCGAGCAGGCCCGCCAATACTATCAGGCCGCCGACCCGGTGCACGATTTCAGCCACATCCTGCGGGTGCTGGCGCTGGCCGAGCGGGTGGCCAGAGCGGAGGGGGCGGACCTGGAGATCGTGCGGGCGGCGGTGCTGCTGCACGATGCCTCCGGGGCCCATCCGGGCGACGAGGCCGGGGCGCGGGCCACGCACCATGAGGCCTCGGCGGAGTTCGCGGGCCAGGTGCTGGCGGACGAGGGCTGGCCGGAGGCGCGCATTGAGGCGGTGCGGCACTGCATCCGCGCCCATCGCTTTCGCGGCACCGAGGCGCCGCGCAGCCTGGAAGTCCAAATCCTGTTTGACTGCGACAAGCTGGACGTGCTGGGGGCGATCGGCGTGGCGCGAACAGTGGCGTACGCGGCGCTGGCCGGGCAGCCGCTGACGGGCGAGCCGTCAGAGAAATTCAAGGCCACCGGCGAAAAAGAGCCGGGCGAGCCGCACACCCCATATCACGAATTCCTCTTCAAGCTGGGCCGCGTGAAGGACCGGATGGTGACGCGCACGGCGCGGCAGATTGCCGAGGAACGACATCAGTACCTGCAAGACTACTTCGAGCGATTGAAGCGCGAGGTGGCTGGAGAATTGTAATTCAAGGATTAGGAAAAAAGGCAGCAGATCGGGCGATTTCATCGCCCGACCTGCTGCCTTTTTTTTTCACATCTTCATTGATCCGCCCGGGCCAACACCAGCAAGCGCGGCGCGCCGTCGACGAACGGTGAGCGGTCGTAGTCGCCGTACAGGTGGGAGAGGGCCAGGCCGGCGCGGGAGAGCAGGAGCGACATTTCGGCGGGAAAGGTGTAACGCAGGGTGAGCGGGACGATGCTGCGCTGGAGGGCGCCGTCGGGGCCGGTTGCGTCGTAGTTCCAGGTAATGTGGGCCAACTGGGCGGCGCGGTCGAGGGCGATGGACGAGAACTGCTGCACGGTGCGGTCGCCATCGAAAAAGGTGCGCTCCAGGGTGAGGCCCTGCTCCTGGGCGGCGTAGGCTTCGCCGGGGTTGGGCATGTCCAGCGCCAGCGCGCCGCCAGGGGCCAGATGGCGGCGGATGCGCTCCAGGGCGACAAGCTGGGCCTCGGTGGTGAGCAGGTGCATGAAGGTGTTGAAGGGCATGATGGCCAGCCGGAAGCGCTGTGGCAACTCGAAGTCTTCCAGGCCAGCCTGGACGATCTGCGGCGCGGCGGCCAGGTGCTGGCCGGAGGCGGCCGCGAGCTTGGCC
>JAYTFQ010000234.1:0-3583 GCA_043734225.1 Anaerolineales bacterium
GCTCCTGCCGTCCTGGTTGACGGCCGAGCCGCGCACCACCGCCCAGATGGCGTCGCCATCCCGCACCGCGTCCCCCAGCCGCTTGAGCACCACCACCCCACAGCCTTCGCCGCGCACATACCCGTCCGCGCGCGCGTCGAACGTCTTGCAGCGTCCATCCGCCGCCAGCATGCGCGCGCGGGAGAAAGTAATGGAGGCTTCGGGAGAGAGAATCAAATTCACGCCGCCGGCCAGAGCAAAATCGCATTCGCCAGACCGCAGGCTCTGGCAGGCCAGGTGCACCGTCACCAGCGAAGACGAGCAGGCCGTGTCCACCGCAATGCTCGGCCCTAGCAAGTCCAACGTGTAAGACAGCCGATTGGCTACAATACTATGCGCAATGCCTGAGCCAGCATAGGCGTCGAGCTCGTTCGGATTGGCAAATTGCCAGCGGGCATAGTCGGTGCCGCACACGCCGATAAAGACACCCGCCGCGCTGCCCGCCAGGCGGTCGGGAGGCAGGTTGGCGTGCTCAAGCGCTTCCCAGGCCACTTCCAGCAGCAGCCGCTGCTGCGGGTCCATCCGCCGCGCTTCGCGCGGAGCGATGCCAAAGAACTCGGCGTCGAACTGATCCACCCGGTCCAGAAAAGCGCCGTAGCGCGTGGTCATCTTGCCGGGCGCGTCCGGATCGGGGTCGTAGAAGGCATCCACGTCCCAGCGGTCGGCGGGCACTTCGCGCACCGCATCCACGCCGGCGTGCAGCAACTCCCAAAACGCCGCCGGGCTATCCGCCCCACCGGGAAAGCGGCAGCCCAACCCGACGATGGCGACCGGCTCGGCCCGCGCCTGCTGCAGTGCCTCCAACTCGTCGTGTAATTCATACGCGAGGAGCGCCAGCCGCTTGGGCGACAGCTTAGCGATCTGGTCAGAAAAGTCGGTCATAGGGAGCGCCTATTCGGGGCCATCTTCTCGGCCAGCAGTCGGTCCACCGCATCATCCGACAGCTCGGCGACACGCTCCAGCGCTGAGGCTTGGGGCGCGGCTGCGACGGGCGCTGGCGGTGCAGTCTGGTCCGTGATATCAAGCTGCAGCCGTTCGGCCAGATGCGCGGCCAGGGCGGCAGCGTGCGGGTAGCCCCAGACCAGCGTGGCGGGCAGCGTCAGGCTCAGGCTGGCCTCCAGCCGGTTGCGCAGCTCAAGCGCCATGAGCGAATCCATGCCGATCGTCTGAAAAGCAGTCGTGGCGCTCAGGCGTCCAGCGGCCAGCCGCAGCACCGCCCCGACCTGCTCCAGAATATGAGCTTCCAACAGCTTTAGTCGATCCGGGCCCGAGGCCGTCAGCAGAGCGGCGAGCATCTGCCCGCCACGCGCATCCGCCCCGCTGGTTAGCTGTGACTGGTCAACCAATTCAGCCAGGCAGGGAAGATCGGCCACGCCCGGGTTAGACTGCCGCCACTGCCGCGCGTTCAAATCGAATACGCCCACCTGCGCCAGGCCGGACGCCAGCAGTTGCGGCAGGAACGCCAATGCCAGATCCGGGGGCAGGCTCGCCAGCCCGCGCAGCGCCACCTGGCCGCCGCGATTAGCACGCGCCACGAGACCCACCTCAGCAAATGGGCCCCAGTTGATGCTCAGCGCTGGAAGCCCCGTGGCTCGGCGGTAGTGGGCCAACGCGTCCAGGAAGGCATTAGCCGCGGCGTAGTTGGCCTGGCCAGGCGAGCCCAGCAGCGCGGCGGCGGACGAGAAGAGAATAAAGCAGTCCAGGTCAGCGGTACGCGTGAGTTGGTGCAAGTTCCAGGCGCCGGCCAGTTTGGGCGCCAGCACGCGCTGCAGCCGTTCCGGCGTCAGATGCAGCAGCACCCCATCGACAAGCAGGCCAGCGGCGTGCACCACGCCCCCCAGCGGCGGCAGTTCCTGGCGCACGCGCTCCAGCGCCGCGGCGAGTTGTTCCGCGTCGGCGACATCGGACTGCAAGATCAAAACATTCGCCCCGCGCGCCTGAAGCTCAGCGATGTTTTTCGTGGCCTCGGCGGAGGGCGCCGAGCGGCCAAGCAGCGCCAGATGCTTCACCCCACGCGCCAGCAGCCAATCGGCGAGCCGCAGCCCCAGCCCGCCCAGCCCACCCGTGATCAGACACGTGCGGTCAGCCTGGACCAAACGCTGCGGTGTGAGAGGCGCTCGTTCGATCGGCGTTCGCGCCGCGTCGTCGAATGCGATAACGAGCTTGCCGATGTGCCGCGCCTGGGCCATCATCTGAAACGCCGCGACCACCTCGGTGGTCGGAAAGACCTGCGCAGGCAATGGCGCCAACTCGCCGTCGTCAACCAGCTTCAGAACAGCTCGCAACAAGGAACCGACGAACTCTGGCTCTTCAGAGACCATACGGGCCAGATCAATGGCTGTGTAGGTGAGGTTGCGGCGGAAGGGCGCCAGCCCGATTGCGCTGTTCGCATAGATATCCTTCTTGCTGATATCCAGGAAACGCCCGTGCGGGGCTAATAGCTCCAAACCTTTAGCGAGGCCTTCGCCGGCGAGCGAGTTGAACACAACATCGACGCCATGCCCATCTGTCGCTGCCAGCACCCCTTCCGCAAAAGCGGTCGAGCGCGAATCGAATACGTGGGTGAGGCCCATATCGTGGAGCAGCTCGCGTTTGGCGGGACTGCCGGCTGTGGCCAGGACTTCCGCGCCGAGCCAGCGAGCGACCGCGATGGCGGCCAGCCCGGTGCCGCCCGACGCCGCGTGAATGAGCACGCGCTCGCCGCGGCGCAGCCGGCCGACGTGATGCAGCGCATAATAGGCGGTGACAAACGCGATTGGCAGCGCGGCGGCCTGTGGCGCACTGAGCCCCTCAGGCTGCCGCACGACCAGGGCAGCCGCGGCGATGACCACGCTTCCGAAACTATGGGAGGCAATCGCGACGACCGGGTCGCCAACTTGCAGTTCAGTAACCCCCTCGCCCACGGCGATGATCGTGCCGGCGCATTCCGCGCCAAGTTGCAGCAGCGCGCCGGTGTCATCTGGGCGGAGACCGAGCGCCGAAAGGACATCGAGGAAATTCAGACCGGCGGCGTTGACCCGGATGCAGACCTGGCCCGGCCCGGGCAGCGGCGGCGAGAAGGCGCGCCACACAAGGTTGTCCAGCACCCCCTGGCCGGCGCTCTCGAGCTGAAACGACCGGTCACCGGCCGGCCTGGCCCAGGCGGCCGGTCGGGTGTGAGCCTCAGCGCGCCAGTGCGCCAGCCGCGCGGCAAACAACTTACCGCCGCGCACCGCGAGCTGGTTTTCAGCGCCGGCATCCATGCATGCCGGGCCAAGAATCTCCGCCGACTCAGACCACGCGGCGCCCGGATCAAGATCAATGCACGTGCAGGCCAGCTCAGGATGCTCAAGAACAATGGAGCGGGCCAGACCCCACAGCGGCGCCTGCGACACGTTGGGCGCTTCGCCCGGCGCGACCGCCGCCCCGGCCTGCGTCACCAGGTACAGGCGTGGGGCATCCCGCCAGCCCGCCTGGGCCAGAGCCTGGACAAGCATGACCACGCTGTTGTAGTCTGGCACGGCCGATTGGGCGATGAGGGTCTCGGGCAAGCTGAAATGCAAAC
>JAYTFQ010000235.1:0-4718 GCA_043734225.1 Anaerolineales bacterium
CAGCTTGTGTTGGCTGTCTACCCTGAGTGGTCATGCCGCGCGTGGCATGTTTGACGCCAGAAACTGGTCTTGCCAGCCCTCTATGACTGTCACTCTGAGCGCGAACGCGCTGCCTTGGGATTATCGGCATCTTCTCGCGCGAAGAGCCTCCCGTTATGAAATTCGCGACTGTCCGTTTCTGAGTAGCGCGAATGTGCTGCTCCGGAGCTCACATTTCGGTCTCGCGCGAAGGGCCTCCTGCTGGGCCTAAAGATATTCCGTCATGAGAAGTCCGCTCGAGCATTGGCAGCGACTACGGCAGGCTCCACTCGCGTTTACGGCTTGTTGAAAGTTCCGGCCGGGAGGCCCATCCCCTACGGGCGCTGCGCGTCGCGCGCGACCCAGCGCCTAACCACGAGGCAGCGCATTCGCGCTGCTCAGAAACCGACAGTCGCGAATGACACAACTGGAGGTCCATCCCCAAAGGGGCGCGTTGCGTCGCGCGCGACCATGACGCAAGGACCAACGCAGCGCATTCGCGCTCAGGATAGACAGCCGAGGACAACGGCGTTTCTTGCGTCATAGCATGCCGTGCGCGGCATGGCTACTCAGGTTGACAATCCGTCGCGCCATAAACGCACGTGGAACGCGCCTTACGCAAACACGTCTTCCAACGCCATCTCCGGCTCGGGCAGGGGGCTGGCCTCGGCGAATTGCAGCGCCTCCGCCACGATGGCCGCGGCCTCCGCCTCCAGTTGCGTCAGCGCCGCTGCCGTGTGCCCCAGCCCGGTCAGCCGCTGCCCCAGCCGCACAACCGGCTCCACCAGCCGCGCCTGGGCCACCTCGTCCTTGCTGCGATACACTTCCGGGTCGCCCATCATGTGCCCCCACAGCCGGTAGGTCATCGCCTCGATAAACGTCGGCCCGCCCCCGGCGCGCGCGCGGGCCGCCGCCTCTTCCACGCAGGCGAACACCGCCTCCACATCATTGCCGTCAATGCGCGCCGAGGGGATGCCATACGCCTGGCCGCGCCGGGTCATCTCGGTCACCGACGACGTCTCGTGGCTGGGCGTCATCTCCGAGTACAGGTTGTTCTCGCACAGCAGGATCAGCGGCAGTTGCCACAACGCCGCCAGGTTGAGCGTCTCGTGGAACACGCCCTGGTTCACCGCCCCCTCGCCGAAATAGGTCAGCGCCACCTGGTCGCGCCCCTGCAGCCGGGCCGCCAGCGCCGCGCCGGCCGCATGCGGGATGCCGGCCGCCACAATCGCATTCGCCCCCATCAGCCCCACCGACGGATCGGTGAAGTGCATCGAGCCGCCCTTGCCCTTGGAGCAGCCGGTAACCCGGCCCAGCATCTCGGCCATCGCTGCCTTCACATCCAGCCCCTTGGCCAGCGCCTGCCCGTGCCCGCGGTAGGTGCACGTCAGCGCATCGTCGCGCCGGATGGCCCAGCAGCCGCCCACCGCCGTCGCCTCCTGCCCCACGCACGGGTGGAACGAGCCGCGGATCTTGCCCTGCTGGTACAGGCTGCGGATGGTCTCTTCAAATTTCCGAATCACGAGCATTTGCCGGTAAGCGTCCGGCAAACGATCAGCGGCTAGCGGCATAATGGTTCTCCGAGAACTGACTGGTAACTTGTAACTAGTAATTGGTAGTGCATGGTGCGTGGTTCGTGGTACGTGGTACGTGGTGCGTAATACGCACTACGGACCACGCACCACGCGCCACGCCCGGCCGTTCGCTCCGCCCCTACGCGATGGGCGGCGTGAACACCGCCAGCACTTCCAGGTCCTGCTCGAACGGGTTGCGCAGGCCGTGCACGGTGTTCATCGGCACGGCCACCACCTGGCCGGCGCTGAACAGCACTTCCCGGTCGCCCAGCCACAGATACACCTTGCCCGACAGAATGAACGCGGTCTCCACATGCGCAGGGTGGGTGTGGTGCGGAATTTCCTTGCCGGCTTCCAGCCGCACCATGTTCACGCTGGCCAGCCCGTTATCGGCCCCGGTCAGCAATTGCTTCAGCATCACCCCTTCAAAGCGCGGGTGCGGTCCCCAGGTCACCACCGCCGAATCGACCACGCGCGCCGGCAGCGGTGTTTCAGTTGTTTCGCTCATCAATCCATCTCCATTCCATCGTCTAACCGATACACCCGCCGCGTATTTTCCCCAAACAGCTTCTGCTGCTCCGCCTCCGGCCGCCCGGCCATCACGTCCATCAGCACTGTCACCCACTGCTCGTAGTCGGCGGCCAGCGTCTCCACCGGCCAATCGCTGCCATACAGCACGCGCTCCGGCCCGAAGCGTTCCAGCACATACTCAATATACGGCCGCAGCTCCGCCGCCTGCCAGTGCTGGTGGTCGGCGCGCGTCACCACGCCCGATGCCTTGCACACCACGTTTGGCTCGGCCGCCATGGCCGCCAGGTCCTGCTGCCACGGCTCGCGCCGCCCCGCCTGGATGTCTGGGTTGCCGATGTGGTCCAGCACAAACGCCACGCCTGGGCACTGCCGCGCCAGCGCCAGCGCCTCGGCCAGTTGGTCGTTGCGCACCGCGATATCGAAGCTCAGGCCAAACTCGGCCAGCAGCGCCACCCCGCGCACAAAGTCCGGCGCCAGCGCGAACCCGGCTGCCTCGGCCTGGATCAGCCGGCGCACGCCTTTCACCAGCCGCTGGCCGCTCAGCCATTCCAGCTGCGGCCGTGCCGCCTCGCCCAGTTCCAGCGGCGCAAACGCCACAATGCCGCGGATGGCCGTGTCGGCCTCGGCGAGGCCCGTCACCCATTCCACCTCGGCCTGGCCCTGCTCGGCGGCGCAATCGGCCTGCACGAACACCAGCCCCGCCAGCCGCCAGCCCGGCCCCTGCCGCGGCAGTTGCGCCGGCAGGAACGGCCGCTGGATGGCGGGCGCGCTCTTCAGCCAGTCATAGCGCAGCCTGGCCGGGTCCCAAAAATGAACGTGACTATCAATGAGATTCAACATCAATACTTCGCCGCGCCTTCGGGCGTCACCACCCCCACCACCAGCAGCACGTTGGCATACAGCTTCTGGTCGCCGGTGGCAATCACCAGGCAGGTGTCCGCGCTTTTAGCGGCCTCATAATACTCAAAGCGCGCCAGGGCCTGCACCGCCGCGCCGGCCGGCAGCATCTGGCGATACTCGGCCACCACCGGCGGCTCCTCATGCGCCTCGTTCAGCGTCACGATGGCGCTCTCCACCGGGATGGCCTCCAGCAGCAGCTTCAGCACCTGGCTCACCGTCAGCAGCCCGGGCGCCAGGTTCAAATAGATGCGCTCGGCCGCCGCCGGCGCGCCGGTGAGGTGCGGATAGTTGGCGTCGGCGATGAGGATGCGGCTGCCATGGCCGCAGCGCGCCAGCGCGCCCAGCAGCGGCGGGTGGATCAGGCGGTATTTCAGCATACCGGTTTCACCCCGGCCTTCTCCGCCGCGCGCATCAGCCCGGCGCGCGCCTGCGGGATTTTCTCGTCCGGCAGGTGCTCGATCAGGCCATACATCTCCGGGTTCATCTGCTCCAGTTGTGGTAATAACCGGCCATAGTCCATCGTGCCTTCGCCGATGACCACTTCCTCAATGTGCAGCACCAGCCGGTCCTGCACGGTCATGTCCTTCAGGTGGGCGGCCACTGTGTATTCGCCCAGCACCCGCTCCAATTCCTCCAGCACCCGGCCGGGGTGGTAGCTGTCCTTGATCGTCCCGATAAAATTGACCGGGTCGGTGTTGAAGCGCAGCGCCGGCGAACCGACAGCGTCGATGACGTCGCGCATGCGCTGCGGCGTGTCCAGCAGCGACAGCACATGCCCTTCCAGCGCCAGCATCATCCCCTCAGCCGCCGCCGCCTGCGCGGCCTGCCGCAGGCTGTCCACCAGGCGGTCAAACACCTCCGGCGCGTAATTGCCGGGGTGCGGGTACCAGGCGCCGGCCGCGCTCAGCGAGCCCGGCCGCACGTAAACGGTTTTCGCGTCCAAGACCCGCCCGATGCGCGTCAGCGCCTGCAGGCCGCGAATGCCTTCCGCCCGCAGTTGCTCGTCCGCGTGCACCAGCACCTCATACCAGCCGTTGGCCTGGGCGGCTTCCAAATCGGCCTCGTCCAGCGCCGCTTTCAGCTTGCGCACGGCCGCCGCGTCCGCCTCCAGCGGCTTGTGGAAAAAGATGGATACGCCGCGATAGCCGGCCGCGCGCACCCGCCGCGCCGCCGCCGCGTCGATCTGCTCCCACGGCGGCAAGAGGCCCACCACGCCCAGCTTCATCGGGTGGTCACCAGGCCGCGCACATAGTCGGCCTCGTCGCTGGCCAGGAATGCCAGCACTTTGGCCATGCCCTGCGGGCTGCCCAGCTTGGAGTCGGCCACCGCCTGCTCGAACTGCTGCGGCGCGCCCTGGCGCTCCACCTGCGCCGCGATCACCGAGCGCTTCATGGCCGTGTCGATATTGCCCGGCGCCAGCACGTTCACCCGGATATTGTCCGCCGCCAGCGAGTTGGCCAGCACGATGCCGATGCTGTGCACGCCGCCCTTGCTGGAGCCATACGCAAAGGATGAGCTGCCGCCCGTGGCCGCCCCGGACGACACCAGCACCATCACGCCCCGGCTGCTGCGCCGCAGCAGCGGCGTGGCATATTTCGCGCTCAAGAACGTCCCCAGCGTGTTGATCTCCCACACCTTCTGAAAGGTGGCGCCGGTCAACTCGTCCAGCGGCACGTGCGCCCCCAGCAGAATGCC
>JAYTFQ010000236.1:0-5460 GCA_043734225.1 Anaerolineales bacterium
GCGCGTAGTTCAGGCCGGCATCGCCTTTGGCCAGATAGGGGTTGAGCGCTGGGCTTTGGAAGGTTGGCTCCCGCTCGAAGAGCCGGACGAGCGGGGCGATCAGGTCGTAATACAGCGGGGGCTGAAACTTCTCCCAGATTTGGGCGGCCTCGGGGTCGTTGGCCGGCAACACCAGGTTGTGGTGGGCGGCCAGGAAGTGAGCATAGGCAAAATGGCCGTCTTCGTCGTAGGCTTCCCAGGCCGGCACTACCTGGCTATAGGCCAGGCCGAGCGCCAGCCGCGCCGCCAACAGCAGCAGCAGCGGACCAGCGGCGCGCCAGGTTCGGCCCGAGTCGGATTTTTTGGCCCGCTGCCCGCCCGCGAGTCTCACGGTGAAGCGCGTATCAGTTCTGCGTCCACTCCACCGCCTGGAAATTATCGATAAAGAAGTCGGTCTCGCCGGCCCAGTTCTGCTGCATGGTGACCGTGAGCAGCACTTGGCCCGAGTCCGGCACCACGGCCCACAGGTCATATTTGTTCCAGTGCCGCTCATTGCCGGGCACATCATTGTGCTGGATCATGCTGGCGTAAAAGCGCGTGTCGGCCATGCTGCCCAACTGCACCGAGCCGATAAAATGGTCGTCTTCCAGCTTGCCTTCCGGGTTGGTGGGCAGGTTGGCCGTTTCGCCCAGAAGGTAGCCGGTCACTTCCATGGTCTTGCCCGGCGTGCCCGTCAGCGTCTGGCTCAATTGCAGCGCTTGCGGGTTGCCATCGTTGAAGACCTTGTACATCCAGTCCCCATCCAGGATCAGCCCGCGCGGCTGGCCCAGGCGCTCGTTGTCGGGCAGCATCCACGTGCACTTGTGGACGTTTTCCCCTGGCCCGCCGCTGATGGCCGGCACCACGCTGCCCTGCTGCATCTTGGTCGGGAAGGGCAGCGGCTGGCCCGAGGCCGGCGAATAGTAGGTCCAGCCGCTGGGGTGTTGGTTGCCCTTGGGCTGATCGGTGGTGCCGGTGTAGTGGCAGAAGGGCCAAGGGCTATTGAAGTTAACAACCGTGTCGGCCTCGAACGAGCCATTAGCCAGGCTGACCGGCGAGCTGATCGATTTCAGGATCGCCGGCAGGTAAGTGAACACGTTATCCTGCTGCGGCAGCGACTGGATAGTCTTTGGCTCGCCGGCCAGCGGCTGTGCCGCGCCGGCGGCCACCACCAGTCCCAGTGTCACCATCCCGGTCGTCAGCGCGGCCGCCAGACTTAATGTCTCTCGGGTTTTCATTTTATTTCGACCCATCCGGCGCGCGCTCCATTCAGTCTTACGGCGCCGTTTGCGGCCATCGTAGGGGCGTTCAACTGAACGTCCCTACGAGGGCCGCAAAGGAGAGCGGAGCGCGCGCGACCGCTCACACTTCCTCGGCAAAGGCCGGGCTCAGCCGCCGAAACACGTAGGCCCCGATGGCCAAAATGGCCACGGCTTCCAGCGCCGAGATGGCCAGCAAGCCTGCTTCCGGCCAATCGCCGCTGTAGAGCACATGCCGGTAGGCGATGATCAGGCCGGCCATGGGATTGACGATCTCAACCAGCAGCTTGAGCGAGGCATTGTGGATCACGTCAATCGAATAGATGATCGGCGTCACAAAAAACCAGGCCAGCACGCTGACGTCCACCAATTGCTGGGTGTCGCGAAAATACACGTTCAGAGCCGCCAGCAGCAAGCCCATGCCAAAGGAAAAAATCGTCTGGATCAGCACAATCACCGGCAAGCATACCAGCGAGACGCTCAACGGTATCCGAAAGAGCGCAATGACCACAAACAACAGCACCAGGCTGATCAGGAAATTGACACCGTTGGACAGCAGGCTGGCCAGCGGCAGCACCTCGCGCGGAAAATACACGCGGTTGATCAGGGCTCCATTGCTGCTTACAGCAAGTGTCGTGCCAACCAGCGAAGTGGCGAAGAAAGTCCAGGGCATCAGCCCGGCCATCAGGTAGACGGGGAAATTCTGGATGCCGCTCGGGACCAGGAAGGTGAAGACGACGTAATAGACCAGCGTCATCAGCAGCGGGCTGAACAGGCTCCAGACGACGCCCAACACCGAGTTGCTGTAGCGGACTTTGAGGTCGCGGGCCACCATGTTGCGCACGGCCTCGCGATAGCGGTAAATGTCACGAAATTGGGAGATCATCGGGTCACTCGTTGCAGCCGCCGGTATTCGCGGAAGGCGCTCAAGGCGGGCACCAGCAGGCCGCGCCGGCGGAGCTCGCCATCGCTCAGCACCCGTGAGCGCTGGATCAGCGCCCGGCGCCCCGCGGTCGCTCGCCAGGCCTGCCCAAAGGCGCGGGTGCCGCCGGCCAGTGCGCGCAGGGCCTGCAACTGGCCGCCCCGCAAGTATTCTAACACGCGATAAAGATCGTAGGCCAGCGACACGGCCAGGCCGCGCGCCAGCGACCCGGCCTCTAAATTCTTGACCATGTTGGCCAGCCGGTTGCGCTGCATCAGCCGGATGCGGTAGGGCGCGCTGCGCCCGCCGCCCGAGGCGCCATACTGGTGATGGGCCAGCGCGCCGGGCACATAGTGCACCTCTCGGCCGCTCAGCCAGGCGCGCCAGCACAGGTCCACGTCTTCCAGATAGGCGCCATAGCTGGCATCAAACCCGCCCAGCGCCTGAAACACCTCGCGCCGGATGAGCATGGCCGCGCCTGGGACGGCGCCTACCGGCCGCGGCTGGTCGAACTGCCCGCGGTCCGCCGTCCCCCAGCCGATCTCAAAAGCCGTGCCGGCGTCGGTGAAGCTGGCGCCGGCGCTCTGGATCATGGGCGGCGTACCCGGCGCGCCTGGCTGGAATAACAGCTTGCCGCCCAGGATGCCGGCCGCCGGGTGCTCCGCCGCCCAGCTTAACAGCCGCTCAATCCAATCCGGCGCCAGCGTGGCGTCGTTGTTCAGCAGCACCAGCCAGGGGTTGTCCACCTGGCGAATGGCGGCGTTATAGCCGGCCGCAAAGCCCAGGTTTTGTCCCAAATCCAGCGTTTCGACAGCGGGGAACTGCCGGCGCACCTCGGCCAGCGAGCCATCGCTGGAGCCGTTGTCGGCCACCACCAGCCGGGCCGGCGTGCGCAGCGCGGCCAGGCTCCGCAGGCAGTCCGGCAGCAGCGCCCGGCCGTTGTAGTTGAGCACCACCACCGCCACCTCCGGCCGGGCTGCCGCGGACGATGCGGGCTCAGACGATGCTGGCTGCGGCAAGGCCGGCCCAGGCAATACCGCATCAGGCATTGTGGGTCAGCCAATAGCGCTGGTGCAGCGACAGCCGGCGCCGCAGACCCAGCGGCAGCCGGTGCCCGCTGCGCCCGGCCGCGAACCCGGCGCTTTTCACGGCTTCGTAGAGCAGGGCATACGGCATGGCCCCCCACTGGCCGCGCCCGGCCAGGTAGCCCATCTCGCCCCACACATAGCCCAGCCCCAGCCGCGCCACCTGGCCCCAACTGTCGCCGGCGATGCCGCGCAGCGAATAGCCGCTGTCAAAGTTGCGCCGGAAAAGCTGGCCCAGGCTGTAGCGGTGGCCGTGGATCACCGCCGCCAGCGGATCGTACACCAGGCTGAAGCCGGCTTGCAGCGCAGCCCGCGCGAAGGCCTGGTCCTCGCTCATGATCAGATCATCCGGGAACGGGCACTGCTCCCAGGCGCGGCGCTGGATGGCGGCATTGACGTTGGAGAAGAAGATGCGCTGAATGGAGGTGCGCGCGGTGCCGGGCGGGGTCGGCTCGTGCCGGAAGGCGCGGGCGGGGTAAGTCTGTTCCAGAAAATACGTCTCGATCGGGCCGACATTGGCGGGCGGCAGTTGCCGTCCAAAGGCCGCCGCCACGCGCGGGTCGCGCAGATGGCGGGACAGCGTCACCAGCCAATTCTCGCTGGCCGGCGTGGCATCTTGCGAGAGATAGATTAGCCATTCCCCCTGCGCCAGGCGCGCGCCCAGGTTGCGCGTGCGGCCGTGCCCAAACTCCTCCGGCGCAATCCGCTCCAGCCGAGCGCCGTGGCGCTCCAGCAGCGCCAGCGATTGATCACTGGAGCCGGAATCGATGGCCACGATCTCGGGCTGCGGCAGCCGGCCGCTGGGCGTGTCGAGCGTCTGACGGCTGAGCGCGTCCAGCGTGTCCGCCAGCGCCTGGCCGCCGTTGAGCGTCAACAGGATGATGGAGATGCCGGCTGGCGCGCTAATTTAGGGCTCGCGGAGGGGCGCCGCTTCGCCGGTCCGGGCGGGCGACTGGCGGTGGAGTTCCAGCAGGCTGAGAAAGAACGAGGCTGTGATGACCTGGAAGCCCATGATCATCAGCGTCGAGGCGGCAATGGCCTGGTGCAGGTGGATCAGCTCGTTGAAGCGCACGTCCCCGGCCAGCCAGGCAATGAGAATATAGACCAGCGTCACCAGCCCGGCGGCTGCCAGCAGCCCGCCCAGCAGCAGCCCGCGCTCCAGGCTGTAATAGCGCATGGCGCGGTCCAGCCAGCGGTCGCGCTCCACCAGGTGCTCCGAAAAGGCATAGGCGCGCGCCGATACGCCAAAGCTGATCATCTGCTGGCCCAGGATGGCCAGCATGCTGCCAATGACCATGAAGTGGATGCCGACGTAAAAATGGCCCAGGTAGATTGGCCCGCGCACCAGCAGCGCGGTGAGCGCCAGCCCCGCCAGCATGGCGATGGCGCCTGGCAGCAGGAACAGATACGACGGGCTGAAGAGCAGCATAAAGCGGATGTGGCGCCAGCCATCGCCGAACGGCTGCAGTTTGGAGGTGCCGCCGCGCGGGTGGTAGGTGATCGGCACCTCGGTGATCTTCAGCCGCGCCAGCGAGGCCTTGATAACCATCTCAGACGCAAACTCCATGCCGGTGGTTTTCAGGCGCATGCGCGTGTAGGCCTCACGCGTGAAGGCGCGCAGTCCCGAGTGCGCGTCCGAGATTTGCAGCCCAAACAGTTTGTTGAGCAGGCCGGTGAGCACCGGGTTGCCGATGTAGCGGTTGGCCCACGGCATGGCGCCGGGCAGGATGCGGCCCTTGAAGCGCGAGCCCAGCACCAGGTCATACCCATGGCGCAGCGGCTCCAGCAGGCGGGGCAGGTCGTTGAAGTCGTAGGTGCTGTCTGAATCGCCGATCAAGATCAGCCGGCCGCGCGCGGCGTTGATGCCGGTCATATAGGCCGCGCCATAGCCGCGCTCGGACTCGGTGACCACGCGCGCGCCCAGCTTCTGCGCGATGGCAATCGAATCGTCGGTCGAGCCATTGTCGCACACGATGACCTCGCCCACGATGCGCTGCTCGCGCAGCACCGCCAGGGCACGTTCCACGCACGGGCCGATGGTGTCCTGCTCGTTGAGGCACGGCATCACCACTGACACCTCGATGGTGCCGGCGAAGGGCGCTTTTTCGGCGGCGGGTGAGCGCTGCGTCACAAATTCGGCCAGGGGTTGGGTTACCACAATCAACGATTATAGCCG
>JAYTFQ010000237.1:0-5566 GCA_043734225.1 Anaerolineales bacterium
GGGCAGCCAACTCGCCTCAGCAAGCGGCGCGATCGCCGACACCGCCGCCGGGTGCTGCCCGCATGGAACTGTGGCGTCGATAGGTTCACAACCTCTCAGGGTGACAGCAATCTTCATTTGACACAAATGTCGTGCCGGCACGGCATGGTGGATAGCGCCATACATACGCAGGGCGACAGTGACACGAACCGGGCAGATTGGCCTCGAACCTGAAATGCGCCCCGCGATCCCGACCGACTCGCTCTGATCCGTGTATACTCTGCCGCTGTGAAACTGCCCCACGAGTTCTTCCGATTGCCGCTGCAATTTGACGCCGAGCGCCTGGCGGCCGAGGTGGCCGGGTTTGCCGAGGGCGAGTGGCGCCGCCACCCGCAGGGCCACGCCGGCAACAGCGCTATCCCGCTGGTGGCAGTGGCGGGCGATCCGGCCAACGACAGCACGCGCGGCCCGATGCGGCCCACGCCGCAGTTGGAGCGCTGCGCTTATTTGCAGCAGGTGCTGGCCGCGCTGGGGGCGCCCATCGGCCGCACGCGGCTGATGCGCATTGCCGGGCACGGCGAGGCCACCGCCCACGCCGACGTCAACTACTACTGGACGCAGCGCGTGCGGGTGCACATCCCGGTGCTAACCTATCCGGGCGTGCGTTTTATTTGCGGCGCGCGCGAAGTGTTTATGGATCACGGCGAGTGCTGGATCTTCGACACCTGGCGCCGCCACAATGTGCTCAACCCCGACGACCGGCCGCGCATCCACCTGGTGGTGGATACGGTCGGCTCGGAAAGCTTCTGGCGGTTGGTGGAGGCCGCTGAAAAGTTTAGCGGGGCCGGGGTAGAGCATGGCGGGGCCGCGGTAGAACAGGATGGGGCCGCTGAAGCGCATGGCGGGGCCGGCGAACATCTCGGGGCTGCCACCGGCCAGCCCGGCGGCCCAGCGCCGCGCCATGTGCCTTACGCGCCCGGCACGCCTGCCGCGCCGGAATTTGAGCGGCACAACTTCCCGGTGGTGATGACGCCCTGGGAGCTGGAGAGCTTGGCCGCCAGCCTGGGCGCGGATGTGGCCGCCGGCCGGCCTGCCGCCGTAGACGACAGCGCGCCCACTGCCGCGTTGGCCGGCGGGCCGAGCACGCTGGGCAGCGTTGCGCCGGATCCCGCGCTGGCCGGCCGACCGGGCACGCCGGACAGCAGTGCGCCCAATGCCGCGCCTGCCGCCGCTGCCTTTGGCGCGGAGCTGGCCGAGCTGGGCCGGAGCTGGCGGGCGCTGTGGGCGCGCTTCGCCGCTGAGCCGGCCGGCTGGCCGGCCTATCGCGCCGAGTTGGCGCGCGCCGAGCAGGCGCTGGCGCCGCTGGCCGGCCGGCTGGCCGTGCCCAATGGCACCGACGCGTTCTTCGCCGTCCAACAATGGATCCTGCTGGCCGCCCTCAACCCGGACCTGGCCACCGTGGCCCCTGAGCCGCCGGCGCCTATTCTTCACTCCCATACTCTTCCACTCCCACACCCCCACACCGTTTCTTCCCCCACACCCCCACACTCCCCTACGCTTTGACCGCCCGCTCTTCATCGTCTCCGCTCCCCGCTCGGGCAGCACGCTGCTGTTTGAAACCCTGGCGCGGGCGGCGGGCCTGTATACCACCGGGGCCGAGAGCCACCACTTGATTGAGACCATCCCCAGCCTGCACCCGGCCGCGCGTGGCTTTGAGAGCAACCGGCTGACGGCGGCCGATGCGACGCCGGAGGCCGTGGTGGCGCTGCACGCCGGGCTGGCGCCGCAACTGCGCGACCGGGCCGGCCAGCCGCCGGCCGCCGGGACCGCGCCGCGCCTGCTGGAGAAGACGCCCAAGAACGCGCTGCGCATCCCCTTCCTGGCGGCGGCCTTTCCCGAGGCGCGCTTCATCTTTCTGCACCGCGACCCGCGCGAGAACCTGGCCAGCATCATCGAGGCCTGGCAGTCCGGGCGCTTTGTCACCTATGCGAACCTGCCCGGCTGGCACGGCCAGCCGTGGTCGCTGCTGCTCATCCCGGGCTGGCCGGCGCTGTATGGCCGTTCGCCGGCCGAGATTGCCGCCGCCCAGTGGCGGGCCGCCAACCAGCAGATCCTGGACGACTTGGCCGCGCTGCCGGCCGAGCGCCAGACCATGGTGAGCTACGCCAGCCTGCTGGCCGACCCGCAGGCGACGCTGGAGCGCCTGTGCGCCTGGGCGGGATTGGACTGGGATCAGCCGCTGGACGGGCCGCTGCCGCTCTCGCGCCACACCTTGACGCCGCCCAGCCCCGACAAGTGGCGCGGCCACGCGGCCGAGATCGAGCCGCTGCTGCCCAGCCTTGAGCCCCTGGCCCAACAACTGGCCGAGCGCCAGGTTTTATCCCCGGCTCCCTTGCCCCCCCGCTCCGTGTCTCTCACCCCGGACCTTCCCGCACTTACCCCCACACCCCGACACTCACTCACCCCCACACCTGCTCTTCCCCCCACACCCCCGCACGCCCCTACTTCCACACCTGACCTTCCCGCCGGCTCTCCCCTGCGCAGCCAGCACACCACCTCCTTCCCGCAGCTTCTCAGCGCGCTGGGGCTGTCGCTGTTTGTCAGCACGTATCAGGCGGGCAAGCTGGTGCTGCTGCGCGCCAGCGGCGAGCTGCTCAACACCCATTTCCGCGCGTTTCGCAAGCCGATGGGGCTGGCGTTGCGCGGCGGGCGGCTGGCGCTGGGCACCGAGCTGGAGCTGCTGGAGTTTTCGGACGTGCCGGCCGTGGCGCGCCAGTTGGAGCCGGCCGGCACGCACGACGCCGCCTTCTTGCCGCGCGGCAGCTTTGTTACCGGCGATGTGCAGGTGCACGAGATTGGCTGGGCGGGCGACGAGCTGTGTTTCGTCAACACGCGCTTCTCGTGCCTGTGCGCCCCCAGCCGCGAATTTAGCTTTGTGCCCACCTGGCGGCCGCGCTTTATCAGCGCGCTGGCGCCGGAGGACCGCTGCCATCTGAATGGGCTGGCGGTGCGCGATGGCCGCCCAGCTTACGCCAGCGCGCTGGCCGAAAGCGACACGGCGGCCGGCTGGCGCGACCACAAGCGCGCGGGCGGCATCTTGATGGACATCGCCAGCAGCGAGATCATCACGCGCGGCCTGTCCATGCCGCACTCGCCGCGCTGGCACGCCGGCCGGCTGTGGGTGCTCAACTCCGGCGAGGGCGGGCTGGGGGTGGTGGATCTGGCCAGCGGCCGCTACCAGGAAGTGGCCCGGCTTCCGGGTTTCACGCGCGGGCTGGCCTTCGCCGGCCGGTATGCCTTCATCGGCCTGTCGCAGATACGCGAGAGCGCCGTGTTCAGCGGCATCGCGATCGCCGAGCTGCCGCTGGAGCAGCGCGCCTGCGGGGTGTGGGTGGTGGATGTGACCACTGGGCAGACGGTGGCCTTTATTCAATTTCAGGATTTGGTCCAGGAAATTTTCGCCGTGGAAGCCGCGCCGGGCGCGCGCTTCCCGGATGTGCTCACCGACGACAAGGAGCGCATCTCCAGCTCGTTCGTGCTGCCGGACGAGGCTTTGCAGGCCGTGCCGCCGGAGCTGCGCGCTCCAATCTCGAACGGGACCGGGGTCTGACACAGGCCGCGCCGCAGACTCGCGCGCCGCCTTCAACCGGCGTCGTCCCCGCGCACAAGGGGGATGACCGAGGCGGGCTTTCTCAAGAACGGCAAGCTCGCGGGGCCGGAGTGCCACAGTCGGTTGAAACCGCAGCAGCGAAGGCACAACCCACAACTGCGTTGGGGCAGGTGAGCCCGCCTGCGCGGGCTGGTTGCGCTTTTTGGCGGTTGGCGTAGCCGCCAGACCCTACTTTGCGAAAGCCATGGATGACCGAGGCGGGCGACTATCCCGGCTGCCGATTTGGGGCTAAGATACCAGACACAATTTGTCTGGTTCTGGTCTCAACAATGGGGTACGCCTATGCCGCTGAGATGGATTTTGCATTCACCGCTGCCCGTGACTCCGTTGACGCCCGAAGACCCAAATGTTGTTTTGGTCGCGCCCGGGAGCCTCCCCACTGCTCCGGGCTCCGGGGGACAGGTCACCCCTCACCAGCGCTGGATGCAGGCCCTGGCGGCCGGCTCGCTGCTGGCGGTGGGCGCCCGGCCGGGGCCGCTGCCGCGCGCCGGGCAACTGGCTCCGGCCAACGCCTTCAACGTCACCAATCTTAATCCGGCTGGCCCGGGCAGCCTGGCCCAAGCCATCCACTCGGCCAACACCCACCCCGGCCTGGATATCGTTACGTTTACGCCCAGCCTGACTGGCACCATCGCGCTGACCAGCAGCCTGCGCATCACCGACTCGGTCCAGATTTTCGGCCCGGGTCCGGGCCGGCTGTCGCTTAGCGGCGGCAACACTGATCGCGTCTTCTACATGGTCGCGCCGGGCAGCGTGCCGATCACGACTACCATATCCGGCTTGACCATCCGCGACGGCTACGCGAACACGGGCTCCGGCGCCGGCATCTATTCCATCGCCGCGACGCTGACACTCGATCAGGTCGACCTGATCCACAACACGGCCGATGGCGAGGGCGGCGCCCTGGAATATGCGACGAATGGTTACAGCGTCGGCTTGACCATTCGCAACTCGCTCATCTCGGGCAATGTGGGCTCGAAGGGCGGTGGCATCTATGCCGGCATTGGGGCGGTGGTCATCCAAAACACGCACTTTGTGAGCAACACGGCCACCAGCAAATTCGGCGGCGGCGGGGCGTATTTGTTGGATCCGGTCAGCCTGCTGATCGAAGATTCCAGCATCCTGAGCAATACGGCCGACATCAACTTGGGCGCCCCGGGCGGCGGTCTGGTGCTGGTGGGCACGGATGGCTCGGGCGCGACCATCATTCGCCGCACCACCATTTCCGGCAACTCGGCCTATCGCGGCGGCGGGATGGCCTTCTATAACCCGGGGCGCGACATGCTCATTGAAGATGTCAGCCTGTCGGGCAACACGGGCTATGCCAGCGGTGGTGGTCTGAACTTCGATAAGTCCAGCGGCGGCACGCAGACCATCCGGCGCACGACCATTACCGGCAATGTCGCCAATTATGGCGCCGGCATTTATCTGACCGCCATGACCAACCCGCTGAACATCGAAGACAGCACGGTCTCGGGCAATCACGCCCTGGTGGATGGCGGCGGCGTCTACCTTGAAACCACGCAGCCCGTCTCCATTAAAAACAGCACAGTGTTTAGCAACACGGCCGATAGCGACGGCGGCGGCATCGAAGTCAAGTTTGGGACGCTGCCCATCACGAATACAATTGTGGCGCGCAACGCCGCGCCGGCCGATAGCGATCTTGCCGGCGCGTTCCAACTGCGCTACGACCTGGTGCAGGTGACCGGCACCGCCAGCATTATTGATGCCGGCGGCAACCTGTTCGGCCTGGACCCGCTGCTTGGCCCTCTGGCCGACCACGGCGGCCTGACCCAGACGCACCTGCCGGCGCGCAACAGCCCGGTGGTGGATGCCGGCGACCCGGCCTTCGCGCCGCCGCCCGCCACCGATCAGCGCGGCAAGCCGCGCGTGGTGAACGGCCGCGTGGACATCGGC
>JAYTFQ010000238.1:0-3934 GCA_043734225.1 Anaerolineales bacterium
CGGGCCATCAATGAAGTCCTCAATCAGCGCCGGGCCGTGCCAGGTGTCGAGCACATACTGCACCCGTTCCTTGAGCTGCTGGGCCGAATCGACCACCGATTGCGAGGAGATGCCGAAGGAGCAATGCTCGTTGGCCGGCTTGACAATGGCCGGGTAACGCCGCCAGCCGTTCAGCACGGCACGATCATAGACTTTGGAAACCGGGGTGGGGATTTTGTTCTCAAGCAGGAGCTGCTTGGTCTGGGCCTTGAACTGCGAGGCCGTCAATGACCAGGCGCCGGCGCCGGTGTAGGCGAAGCCGAGTTGTTCCAGGACCGGGGGCACGGCTTCATAAGCATTCGGATTGCCGTCCAGGCCCTCGCACCAATTGAAGATCACGGTATCGCGCGGATCGAGGTGCTTCAGGGCGCGCGGAATATCGTTGTAGACCGCGATGCTGCTGACCTCGCGCCCAATCGCGCCCAAACCACGCTTCATACGCGTGACAGCCTCCTCAGAGACTATCGTATCTTCGACCGTCCAGTCGCTAAACACACTGTACAAAATCACTGCCTTATAATTCGACAGGGACGCGGCCGGAGCGACCCGTTCAGCCTGTTTGGTTATCGTTGCCATTTTGCTTTTGCCTCCTGGTTGGTCACCGCACCGCGCGGCAACAACCCAACAAGGAGTGCAATGAACCTCCTTAAGCCCAGATATGCCGTACTACAACTCAACATAGCGCATAGTACCATAAGAATAAGGCCAGTCAATACATGAGGCTTAAAAAATTGATCACAAACGACTCTTTTAAGGTTCAAACGCATGATCGAGGCGTCGTTAAGGTCAATCTTAACGACGTGGCGCGCGCTGAATTGAATTAAAGAGGAGTGGCAGCCATAGGGGCCAGGCCGTGGGGAATCACAGACGCCGCACGAAGACCACCAAGTCGTCGCCGCGATCGTAGAAGTCGGTGAGCTGCAAGGTCAGCTCACAACCCATGCGCAGATAAAAATCGCGCGCCGCCTGATAGTTGGGCCGGCTGCTGGTCCAGATGACGATCAGCCAGCGCCCGGCCGCGCGCGCGGCAGCTTCCACCGCGCGGAACAGCCCGGCCGCCACGCCGCGGCTCTGGGCGTCGCGCGCCGTGGCAATCCAATACAGATCGGCCGCGCCGCGCGACAGCGACGTGGGCCCCCAGCAGGCGAAGCCGAGGATCGCGCCGCTGTCCGGGTCGCGCTCGCTGAGAAAGTTGTAGCCGCTCTGGACGGCGTCGCGCAAGTAACCGTCGAATAGCTCGGCCACCACGTCCACCTCTTCCGCATCGAACACGCGCACGTCGCGCGCCACCGCCAGGATCGGCGCCCGGTCCTCGGGCCGCGACGGTTCGATGGTCATTGGGGCAGCGAAACCGTCCGGCCAGTCTTCAGACTGTGCCGGATGATGGCGGTCTCCAAAATCAGGTTGACCAGCTCTGTATGGCCCATGCCCATGGCGGCCGCCTCGATGACCAGGTCGCTGATGCCCGGCGCCAGCCCCGGCAAGGGGTTGATTTCCAGAATATACGGCTTGAAGTTGTCGGCCTCGTCCAGCCGGAAGTCCACCCGCGAGACGTCATTGCAACCCAGCACCCGGAATACGGCCGCGGTCAGCCAGTTAAGCTCGCGCACCTGGGGGCCGGTCAGCGGCGCCGGGCACAAATAATCCAACTGGTCGGCCAGATCAGTCTTGAGCCGGTTGGAATAAACGCCGTCACTTTCAATATACGGGGCCAGGTTGACTTCCATGGGCGGCAGAAAGGTCATGCCGCCGGCCTTGAGCGCCGCCAGGCCGGCCTCGGAATAGTCGCGGCGGGCGGAGTTGTAGAAACGCGACGGCAGGCGGCGCGAGGCCACGCCGGTGATATTGCCCACCAGGCCTACCGTCACCTCGCGCCCGGCGATGAAGCGTTCCACCAGGGCGGTCTGGTGATATTTGTTGATGATGTAATCCAACTGCTCGCGCAGCTCGGCGTCGGAATGCACGATGGATTTCACGCTGACGCCCATGCCGGTGCCCTCGCGCGATGGCTTGACGAACAGCGGGAAGGCCATGTCGCTGTCCAGCGCTTCGTCGGCCGAGTCGAAGGACTGAAACGACGGCGTGGGCAGGTCGTGCCACATCAGCACGCGCTTGGTCATGGGCTTGTCGAGCGCGATGGCCAGGCTGAGCACGCGCGAGCCGGTGTACGGCAGCCGCAGCATCTCCAGCACGGCCGGCACCTGAGACTCGCGCCCATCGCCAAAGTGGCCCTCGCTGATGTTGAAACAGATGTCTGGCCGGTCGTCGCGCAGTTGGTCGAACAGGTCCAGGCTGCCTTCCCGGAACACGGCGGTGTGCCCGCCGGCGCGGATGGCCTCCAGGATGGCGTCGATCGTCGATTCAGAATCAAGATCGGCCCAGGCGTCCCGGCCCATGCCCTCGAAATGCGGAGCGTTCTTCTTTAGATTAGCCAGCAGGGCGACTTTAAGTCCAGCCATATGTGAGCCTCCAGAGGCCAGACAACACTTACAGGGTTGAGGTGATGGGCGCCGCGATGGCGCTGCCATACGCCGCCGCGGAAACAGGCAGCGTCTGGCCAGATAAGCCATAGCGGGCAGCGGCGGCGTTGAAAACAGCCTGGATCAACTGGTGATGCGTCCAGCCCTCGGCCTCGGCGCACAGCGTCAGGTCGCTGTTGTGGGCCAGGCCAGGCAAGGCATTGATCTCCAGGATCATGGGCTGCAGGTTGTGGGTGGTATCCAGGCGGAAATCCACTCGGGCCACATCCAGGCAGCCGCACACGCGAAAGGTCTCAATGGTGAGCCGGCGGACTTCGGCGGCAATCTCGTCCGGGATGGGCGCCGGGCAAAAGCCGTGATAAAGCTCGGCCATTTCCACTTTGATGGTGTACGAGTAGAACGGCTCGGTGCCGGGCGGATAGACGGCGTGATCGACTTCGGAGATGGGGAACAGGTGCAGGCCTTCGGCGCCGCCGGCAGGCGATAGATTGCCGACCAGCCCGCAGGTGACGTCTCGGCCATCGACGTATTCTTCCACCAGCGCCGTCTGCTGGTAGGCTTCGATGAGGTAAGCCACGCGGGCGCGCATGGCGGCTTCGCTGCGCACCAGCGCGTCGCCATAGATGCCCATGCCGGTGCCTTCGCGGTTGGGCTTGACGAACAGCGCGCCGCCGGCTGCCAGCCGGCGCGCCAGGATCGGGCTCAGCGCTTCGCTGGCGTCGCGAAATTCCTGAAAGCCGGGCGTGGGCAGGTTGTGATAGGCCAGCACGCGCTTGGTCATGGCCTTGTCGAGTGTGACGGCCAGGGCCAGCACCTTGGAGGCCGAATACGGCATGCCCAGCATTTCGAGCAGGGCCGGCACCTGCGCCTCACGCGAATCGCCCCGCCGGCCTTCGCAGGTGTTGAAGCACAGATCGATCTGGTGTTCAGCCAGGCGGGCCGGCAGGTTAGGGTCGCCGTCAAATGCGTGCACCGTGTGGCCCAGGGCGCGCAGCGCGGCCATGTAGTTCTGGACGTTGACCGGGTTGTCCAGCTCCGCCAGCACATCCTTGGGCGCGTGCCCGTCGCGGGCGGACGAATCCAGTTTGCTGTTGTGGAGCACAGCCACCCTCAAGCCTGACCTGCTGTGCGTGGCTCCGGCAGCCGTGGCGCCAGCCGCCGGCGCGTTCTGTTTAAGCGGGTCGGCGTCGTCCGTGCTGCCGGTGTAACCGGTGGCCGCGGAGGTAGAACCGGCCACGGAAGCAGCGGCCGAGCTGGCTGGAACGAACATCCGTTTATTTCTCCGGTTCGGGCTGAATAACGGGCACAGCGCCGCCGTTGTCTGACACCGGTGTGTCGGTCGCTGGCTGTCCGTCGCCGATGCCCAGCGGCTGCCATTTGTGCGCGTCGGCATTCAGCCGGTGCTGCTGCCCGGC
>JAYTFQ010000239.1:0-2391 GCA_043734225.1 Anaerolineales bacterium
AGGCTAGGCGAAAGGTCTGGGCGCAGGGATTGCGGCGGGACGAGCTTGGCGTTGCCCAGCAGCCGGTCGACGCTATCGGGCGGGGGTTGGCCGGTCAGCAGGGTATACAGGGTGGCGCCCAGGGCATATTCGTCGGCGCGGGCATCGGTGCGGCCCAGGCCATATTGCTCGGGCGGGGTAAAGCCGGGCGTGAAGGCCGTGGTGGCGGTGGCGGTTTTCTGGTCGCTGCTGGTGGGTTTGGCCACGCCAAAATCCACCAGGATAATCTCGCCGGAGGGGGTGAGCTTGATGTTGGCCGGCTTGATGTCGCGATGCACCACCGGCGGGTTGAGCGTGTGCAGGTAGGTGAGCGCATCGCACAATTGGACCGCCCAGCCCACCACCAGGCGCTCGGGCAGCGGACCATCGCGCGCCAGGCGCTGGCGCAGGTCCTCGCCCTCGATGTAGTCCATCACCAGGTATTGCTGGGTGGCCAGGATGAAGTGATTGGTGACGCGCGGCAGGCATTGATGGCGCAGGCCGGCCAGCAGCGAGGCCTCGCGCCGGAACAGCCGGTCGGTCTCGGTCGAGATATTGATGTTCTCTTTGACCGCGCACGGCACGCCCAGGCTCTCATCGGTGGCCTGGTACACGGCGCCCATGCCGCCCTGGCCGAGCACGCCGATGATGCGATAGCGATCGTTGAGCAGCGAGCCAATCTGGAGCGGCATGCGCGGCGACGCCTGGGGCGGCTCAGTCGGCCGCGGCGCCCGACAGCGCCTTGCTGGCCTGCTGCCCCTCAAGCATGGCCTTGGCCACGTTCACCAGCGGCAGCAGCGCCAGCCCGACGATGAAGAAAAAGATCACCGACAGGATGCCGGCCCGCAGGCTGCCGAACTGCTGGTTGACCAGGCCAAAGACGAACGTGCCCATCCAGGACGTGCCGCGCTCGCTGATCTCATAAAAGCTGAAGAATTCCGCTTCCTGGTCCTTGGGGATCATCTGCGAGAACAGGCTGCGGCTGAGGGCCTGGCTGCCGCCCAGCACCAGCGCCACCACGAAGGCCATGACCCAGAACTCAAACTGGCGCTCTTGCATGCCGAGGAACAGCGCCGTGCTTTTCATGCCGGCATAGGCGAAGATGACGACCACCGCCCACACCACCAGGCTGAGCAGGATGGCGTTCCGGGCGCCCACGGCGCGCGCCAGATAGCTGAAGGCATACGCCCCGAAAAAGGCGACGAATTGGATCATGAGCACGACCAGGATGAGATTGGTCGACGACATGCCCAGCTCCTGCGCGGCGAAGATCGTGGCGACGGCGATGACGGTCTGGATGCCGTCGTTGTAGAACAGGTAAGCGGTCAGATACTTCATGGCTTCGGGCAGCGTGCGCGACTTGCGCACGATGAACAGGATCATCACCACAATCGGACCGGCCGCCGGCAGCAGCGCAATTTGCACTGGCAATTGCAGCAAAATCAGGACGGGCACTAGCAGCGGCAGCAGCATCAGCAGGGTGACCACTCCCAGGCGGGCGTTGAGCAGCGTGGCCAACTGCCGGAAGCCGATGGTGACATACGACTCGCCCGCCGGCAGTGGCCGCACGGCGTGGCGCGGGCGCAGCCGGGTGAAGGTGAAAAAGGAAAAGCCCAGCCACCACACACCGGCGGAGGCCAGGCTGATGCGGGCCACCAGCGCGCTGGATAGGCCCAGGCTGTCTTTGGTCAGGAACAGCACCAGGTTCAGCAGCAGCAGCACGCCGCCGCCGGCGTAGCCCTGAGCGAAGCCCACGGCCGACACGTGGTCGCGCTGGTCTTCACTGGCAATGCTGGGCAGATAGGAGTTGTAGAAGACGATGCTGGCGCCAAAAGCAACATTGGCCAGCAGAAATAAACCGGCGCCCAGCCAATAGCCGCTGGGTCCGATGAACAGCATGCTGATGGTGGCCACGGACCCGAGCACGGCAAAGAACATCAGCAGTTGCTTGCGCAGATGCGAGTAGTCGGCCAGGGCGCCCAGCACCGGCAGGAAGGTCACCTGGAGCAGCACCGAGGCCGAGACCGTATAGGCGAAAAACGAGTCAAAGCGAATCGGCACGCTGCCCAGGTAGAGCAGGCCGCCGGTGTTCTTGGTGGCCGCCTCGGCGATGGCGGTGAGATATGGCCCCAGGAAAACGGTGCCCACAGTGGTGCTGAAAGCGCTGTTGGCCCAGTCGTACATGGTCCAGCCGAAGATTTCACGCTTGTCGTTTACGAGCGGGGCGTTGTCGGCCATATGAGTCTCCTGGTGAATGGTGGCAGGCGGCTTATCATAGTCCCGGCGGGCCGGGGGTACAAATAGGGAGAAAACCATTGGAAAAACGCGGGCCGCGGGGCAGTCGATGAATTAAACTGCCCGGCGGACCGCGTT
>JAYTFQ010000240.1:0-3151 GCA_043734225.1 Anaerolineales bacterium
CCCATCTCACTTTCGGGAACAATTTACCAGTTACTCTTTCTTCTCTCTCGCCCGCTTCTTGGCCAACAGTGTCGCCGAAGTTCCACCCGCCACCGGCTCTGGCGCCGGCATCTCGCTCTTAACTGGCGCTGGGCGGCGCGGGGCCGGCTCGGGCTCCGCCGCCGGTTGGCTGCTGGCCGCCTGGGTCATAATGGGCGCGATGGGCGGCCCGGCCGGCGGGCGCTTGTCCACGCTGGCCCGGTCCTTGGCCGCGAACAGCGTCGCGAGCTGCGCGGCGCGTTCGGTCGCCAGCGCCGGCTGCGGGCGATAGCGCGCCAGCCAGGCCTGCCAGCGGCGCCACACGCGCTGGAAATCCGATACGCCCACCACGAACCGCCGCACCGCGATATCCACCGGCAGCAGCAGCGCCGCCAGCAGCAGCAGGATCGGCCACGCCGGCTGCGCGGCGGCGCGCGGCGCGGGCAAATTGTGCGCGTAGATTTCGGTTGGGTCCTGCCCCAACACGTGCCCGCCGGCCAAACCCGCCACCTGCGCCATGAAGTTTGGATCGGCGGTCAGCGACAGGTACTCCGGCGAATATGACATCACCCAGCCCGCCGTCTGTGCCACCGGCGCGGCCTGCGGCGCCCCGGCCGGCTGGGTCGGGTCCGTGCCCTCGGCCCGGATTAAATAGGCGCCTTGGGTGGTGGGTGTGAAGGTCCCCGTGTAATTGCCCGGCGCCACCTGCGCCAGGGTCACCTTTTGCGTGCTGCCGTCTGGCGCCACCACGTTCACCAGCATGGTCAGCCCATTGATAAAGCCGCCATTCTGGGTCTGGGCCTCCACCGTGACGTTGGTCTGATTGCCGGTGTGGTCAACCCGCACCTCCACATTGGATTGCGTATTGGTGTTGATCGTCGAGCGCACCATCTGCGCCCAGAAGCGCACAAAGCTGTCCCAGCTCACCCAATTCTTCGCCCAACGTCCGGTCGCGTCCGAGGTCCAGGCCACCGCCCGGCCCAGACCATACTGCCAGGAGGCCAGGATCGGGTCCTTCTGATCCGAGATCAAGACCGTTTGGGCCGAGTCCTTGGCAGTGGTGCCGATATAGCCCAGCAGGTTCGGCACGCTGGTGATGCCGGCCAGGATTGGGCTTTCGCTGACCTTCTGCGGCGCGAAATCTTCTTCGATGATGTAGGAGTGCGTGGCCAGCGTGGTCTCTTCGGTGAAAATCGCCGGGATCGATGCCGGATCGGGGGCGAAATGATAGATGCCGCCCCCGGCGGTAGCCAGGTCAGGCAGGAAGGCCGCCGCATCTTGCCCCACGCCCACGTCCGAAAAGGTGATGTTGTTCTCGTCGTGCATCTTGCGCACTAGATCGGCAATGCCGGCCGACGGCGCGCCGCCGTCAGTCAGCAGGATGATGTGCTTGACGGTGGCGTCATCGCCCGGCAGCACCAGCGCCGCCGCCTGCACCGCCGACAGGATGTCGGTGCCGCCGCTGGCCCGGATGGTGCCAATGCTGTTCACGATAGCGTCGTGCTGGTCCAGGCTGGTGATGGGCACCACCCAGCTGGCCTTGTCATCAAAGGCGATCACGCCCACCTTGTCGGTCGACGCCAGCAAGTCCAGCGAGCGAATGGCCGCTTCCTTGGCCAGCTCCACCTTGGTCGCCCCGCCCGAGGTCCCGCCCATGCTGCCGGATTTATCGATGATGAAAACCAAAGTCAGCTTGGGCCGGCGCTTCTGGTCCTTGATCTGCATATCCACCGGCAGGGTGGCCTCCAGCGGCGTTTTGTAATAGCTCCCCACCCCAAACGACGACGGGCCGCCCACGGCCACCAGCCCGCCGCCCAGGTCGCGCACATACGTCTGCACCGCGTTCATCTGCCGCTGGGTCAGCTCCTGCGCCGACACATCCACCAGGATCACCGAAACATACGCCGACAGGGCCGGCAGCTCAGACGGCAGTCCGCTCGGTTCAACCACATCGGCCTGAATGTTGGCCGCGGCCAGCGCGGCAATCAGCTCGCGCGACTCATCCACGCCATCGCGTGGCAGCGGGTTTTTCACCAGCAGCACGCGCGGCGGGCCGGCAATCTGGGAAAAGGCCGCCAGCTCATTGTTCTGATAAAAGGTGTCGTTGGCCGCCAGCGGGATGATCTGCACCCGGTACTGCGCGAAGCCCGGCGCGCCGGCGGTCATGGGCAGCACAAACGGATTGGCGCCCACGCGCAATTGCAGGCTGCCCTCGTAGGCCACCGCCGCCCCGGCCAGCACGCGCACGCCCACCGCCTGATTGAGGCTGGATTCGACCGTCACTTCCAGGCCAAACTGCTCGCTCTGGCGCAGATGCTCCGGCGCGGTCACATGGGTCACAATGGCTTCGCTGCCAGTCTGGTCAGCAAAGGGCACCACCAAAATTTGCACCCCGCTGGCCGCCGCCAGCCGCGCGGCCTCCAGGGCGTCGCCGCTGGTCTGGATACCGTCCGACAATATGACCATGCGCCGGGCGTTATCGGCCGGCAGCAGCGCCATGCCCAGCCGGATGGCGTCGGCCAGGTCGGTCTGAATGGTCGACACCTTGGAGGTGAAGCCCTCCAGGGTCTTGTTGGCCGAGAGCGGCCGCTCCACCACCGCGTCGCCGCCAAACACCACCACGGCCGAGCGGTCGCGCGGCCCCATCTTGAGCATGGCCAGGCGCACGTAGTCTAGCGCCGCCTGCTGCGCCGCGGCCGGCATGGAGTCGGAGTGGTCCACCAGGTACACCACCGACAGCTCATCGGCCCCTCGGCGCACTTCCAGGCCGGCCAGCCCCACAATCAGCAATAGCGCAATCAGCAGGCGCAGCAGCAGGCTGATGCGTTCACGCCGCCGGCTTAGCCCGCGCGACGGCCAACCCAGCCAGATGATGAAGGGCAGGGTCAATAGCAGCAGCAAAAACCAGGGCGACGTGAAAAACATCAGTCGATCTTCCAGATTTCGTCGAACTCGTCCAAACCGGGCGCATCCAGGTGTTGCCACATCTCCACCAGCACCGCATCTTGAATGATCCGGTCGCCCCAGCGCGCCCCGCCCGGCTTGCAGGCGTTGCGGGCGCGCGACTCGTCCAGCGGCACCTGGAACCAGACCGCCACGGTCCGCGCGCCGTGCTGGTTGGCCAGGCTGAGCA
>JAYTFQ010000241.1:0-7224 GCA_043734225.1 Anaerolineales bacterium
CGAGGCGCTGGCCGCCAGCCTGGGCGCCGTGGCCGGCCAGCGCGTGCTGCTGCCGCAGGCCGAGCAGGCCCGTGAAGCCCTGGCCGGCGCGCTGCGCCAGCGCGGGGCCGTGGTGGATGAGATCGTTGTTTATCGCACCGTGCCGGTCGTGCCCGACCCGGCCGCGCTGGCCGACCTGCGCCGCGGCGCGGATGCCCTCACCTTCACCAGCGGCTCAGCCGCGCGCAGCTTTGTGCGCCTGCTGCCTGGCTGGCTGCCCGCCGCCGGGCCGCGCCCGCTGGTGGCCTGCCTCGGCCCCGTCACCGCCCAGGTCGCCCGCACAGCCGGCCTGCCCGTGGATGTGGTCGCGGATGAATACACCCTGGATGGCATGATCCGCGCGCTGGCCGAGCACTGGGGCGCGTCGGTGGGGCTGAGCTAAAACGGGCCGGCGAATGGAATTCGCCCCTGATGGCCGGGCCTGATGGCCGCCGCCGGCCGTCCGCCTGCGCGGACGAAAACGAACTTAAAAGCAGAGGCATCGTCCCCGCAGAGGGACGACCGGCGCGGGGCGCACTTCCCGCGCCACCCAGGCGCGAATTCCATTCGCCTGGCCTTGACGCCTGGCCTTTACGACTGGCTATTAACGGGAGAACCAATGGATGCTGCACATGCTGTCAATGCCGCCCGTTTCCCCTCGGCCCGCCCGCGCCGGCTGCGGCTGAACCCGCGCCTGCGCGCCATGGTGCGCGAGACCAGCCTGTCCCCGGATGACTTTATCTATCCGCTCTTCGTCGCGCATGGCCGCGATCTGAAGCACGAGATCAGCGCCATGCCGGGCGTGTTCCAGTGGTCGCCCGACCGGCTGGCGGATGAGGCGCGCGCCATCGCCGCGCTGGGCATCCCGGCCGTGCTGCTCTTCGGCCTGCCCGAGCACAAGGACCCCATCGGGCTGGAAAACTTCGCCGCCAACGGCATCGTCCAGCAGGCCACCCGCGCCATCAAGGACGCCGCGCCCGACCTGCTCGTGATCACCGACGTCTGCCTGTGCGAGTACACCGACCACGGCCACTGCGGGCTGCTGAACGTGGCCGAGGGCGCGTCAGCCCGGCCGCGCCCGCACCTGCCCGAGGGCTACGTGCTCAACGACGAAACGCTCGACGTGCTGGTGCAGGTCGCCCTCTCGCACGCCCAGGCCGGCGCCGATATCGTGGCCCCCTCCGGCATGCTCGACGGCGTGGTCGGCGCCATCCGCGCCGGGCTGGATGGCGCCGGCTACGAGCATCTGCCCATCCTGGCCTACTCCACCAAGTATGCTTCCGGCTTCTATGGCCCGTTCCGCGAGGCCGCCCAGGGCGCGCCCAGGTTTGGCGACCGCGCCTCGCACCAGATGGACCCGGCCAACGCCCGCGAGGCCCTGCGCGAGACCGCGCTGGATGTTGCCGAGGGCGCCGACATGCTCATGGTCAAGCCGGCCCTGGCCTATCTTGACATCATCCGCCAGGTGCGCGACCATTTTCCCGATCTGCCGCTGGCCGCCTACAACGTCAGCGGCGAATATTCCATGCTCAAGGCCGCCGCCGCCAACGGCTGGATCGACGAACGGCGCACCGCGCTGGAAGTTCTCACCGGCATCAAGCGCGCCGGCGCGGATCTAATCATTACCTATCATGCTAAAGATGCGGTTAGATGGCTAAGCGACTGACTCGATCTTTCATGGTTCGCGGTACGTGGTGCGTGGTGCGTGGTTCGTCAATCGCTCTTCACGCACCACGGACCACGCACCACCAACTACCGATGACGCACCACGGCCCGCACAACCCCATTCATCGAGGACCTCATGCCTGAAGAAACTTCGCGCACCTTCAACCACTTTGCCCTGCACGCCTTCACCGACGCCTATTGGGCGCTGATGCCCGAGGCGCGCGCCGAGCTGCGCCGCGACTGGCTGGCCGGCCTGCGCGCCGCCGCGCCCAGCGTGCACCTGCTGGCACCCACCGAGAGCGGTATCAGCCTGGTGAGCTGGTGCGCGCTGCCGGTGGACGGCCCGGAGGCCCCGGCGCGCTTCTTTGACTGCTGGGCCAAGGCCAACAACGCCCGCCAGCCTTACCTGCGCAGTGTGCACTCGCTGTGGGGCTTCACCCGCCCCTCGCAATACACCAAGACCCGCTCAGCCCAGGAGATCGATCCATTCTCCGAAACCCGCCGGCGCTATCTGGTCATCTACCCGTTTGTCAAAACCAATGAGTGGTATTTGATGGGCCGCGAGTCGCGCCAGGGTATGATGAACGAGCACATCCGCATCGGAAAGCAGTACGAAGACATCAGCCAGCTTTTGCTGTATTCCTTCGGCCTGCAGGATCAGGAGTTCGTGGTCGTGTACGAGATGGACGACCTGCCGCGCTTCTCCGAGTTGGTGAACGAGCTGCGCGCCACCGATGGCCGCCCGTATACCCTGCGCGATACGCCGCTGCACACCGCCATCTATCACCCGGCCGAGGAGACCCTGGCGCTGTGGGCCTGAACGATCGCTTCCTGCGCGCCTGCCGCCGCCTGCCGGTGGATCGCACCCCCGTGTGGTTCATGCGCCAGGCCGGCCGCTACATGCCCGAGTACCGCGCCATCCGCGCCCGGCACAGCCTGCTGGAAATTTGCGCCCACCCCGACCTGGCGGCCGAAGTGACCCTGCAGCCGGTGCGCGCCCTGGGCGTGGATGCCGCCATCCTGTTCGCCGACATCCTGCTGCCGCTGGTCCCCATGGGGCTGGACCTGGAATTTGCCGCCGGCGAGGGGCCGGTGATCCACAACCCCGTCCGCTCCGCCGCCGATGTGGCCGCGCTGCGCCCGGTGGATATTGAAGACAGCCTGGGCAGCGTGCTGCAGACGGTGCGCCTCGTCCGCCGCGAGCTGGACGGCCAACTGCCCCTCATCGGCTTCGCCGGCGCGCCCTTCACCCTGGCCAGCTATCTGATCGAGGGCGGCTCGTCGCGCAGTTTCCTGCGCGCCAAGCGGCTCATGTATGGCGACCCCGCCACCTGGCACGCGCTGCTGGGCAAGCTGGCGCAGGTGGTGGGCGACTACCTGCTGGCCCAGGCTCAGGCCGGCGCCCAGGCGCTGCAGCTCTTCGATAGCTGGGCCGGGGCGCTCAGCCCGGACGATTATGCCGAATACGTGCTGCCCCATTCGCGCCAGGTGTTCGAGCGCCTGTCCGCGGCCGGCGTGCCGCTGATCCATTTCGGCGTGGACACGGCCAGCCTGCTGCCGCTGCTGGCCAAGGCCGGCGGCGATGTGATTGGCCTGGACTGGCGCACGCCGCTGGATTGGGGCTGGGCGCAGATTGGCGCGGACCGTGCCGTGCAGGGCAACCTGGACCCGGTGGCGCTCTTTGCCCCGCGGCCAGAGCTGGAGCGGCGCGTGCGCCGGGTGCTGGCGCAGGCCGCCGGCCGGCCAGGACACATTTTCAACTTGGGCCACGGCATCCTGCCGGAGACGCCGGTGGAGAATGTGCGCGCCGTGGTGGAGATGGTGCACGAATTTAGCGTAAGCGTACCGGAGGCAGCATGACGATTGGCGTTCTGTTGATGGCCTATGGCGGGCCGAACAATCTGGATGAGGTGGAGCCGTACCTGCTGGACGTGCGCGGCTTCCGCCCCACCTCGCCCGAGATCATCCACGACGTCCGCGAGCGCTACCGCGAAATCGGCGGGCGCTCGCCCATCCTGGAGCGCACCCAGGCCCAGGCCGCCGCGCTGCAAACGGCGCTCAACGCCGCCAGCCCGGGCGAGTTCAAGACCTTCGTGGGCATGCGCCACTGGCGCCCGTACATCAAGGATGCCCTGGTGGCAATGGCCGGGCAGGGCTGCCTGCGCGCGGTGACGCTGGCCATGGCGCCGCACTACTCCCTGCTGAGCATCGGCGCCTATAACAAAAAACTGGATGACGCCTCCGCGCCCATCGTCTTCGCCCGCATCGACCGCTGGGGCCTGCTGTATGGCTATCTGGAGGCGCTGGCCGGCCGCGTCGACGAGGCGCTGCAGCGCTTCCCGGCCGATGAGCGCGCCGATGTGCAGATTATTTTCACCGCCCACAGCCTGCCGCAGCGCATCCGCGAGTGGAACGACCCCTATCCGGACGAACTGGCCGCTACCGGCACCGCCCTGATGCAGCGCCTAGGGGAACATCCGTATCACTTCGCCTACCAGTCGGCCGCTATCTCGCCCGACCCCTGGCTGGGCCCGGATGCCGGCCAGATCATTGCCGAGCTGGCCGCCCAGGGCAAAAAGAATGTGCTCATCGTGCCGGTTGGTTTTGTCTGTGAGCACGTCGAGATCCTGTACGACGTGGATGTGGTCTTCAAGCGCCAGGCCGAGTCCCTCGGCCTGCGCCTGGAGCGGATCGAGATGCTCAACACCGCGCCGCAAATGATTGACGGGCTGGCGGCGCTGGTGCGCGCGCGCGCCATCGACGCGGGCTGGCTATGAAGCGGGTGGTCATCGTGGGCGGCGGCATTGCCGGGCTGGCCGCCGCCTACCGCCTGACGCGCGAGACGCGCGCCGCGACGGTGACGCTGATCGAGAGCGAGCCGCGCCTAGGCGGCAAGATCTTCACCGAGCGCGCAGGCGGCTTCCTGCTGGAAGCCGGACCGGATTCGTTCCTGTCTTCCAAGCCGCGCGGGCTGGGGCTGTGCCGCGAGCTGGGCCTGGCCGAGCGGCTGCACGGCACCAACGAGCGCCTGCGCCGCACCTTTGTGCTGCGCGGCGGGCAGCTCTACGACCTGCCCGAGGGCCTCTCCGGCCTGGTGCCTTCCCAACTGGAGCCCATCGCGCGCAGCCAACTGCTCTCGGCCTGGGGCAAGCTGCGCCTGGCCGGCGAATACTTCATCAAGCCGCGCCCGGCCGGAGGCGACGAGAGCGTGGCCAGCTTTGTGCGCCGCCGCCTGGGCGGCGAGGCCTACGCCCGGCTGATCGAGCCGCTGCTGAGCGGCATCTACGCTGGCGACGGCGAGCAGTTGAGCCTGGCTGCCACCTTTCCCCAATTGCGCCAGACCGAGTTGGACCAGGGCGGGCTGATGAAGGGCATGCTGGCCGCGCGCCAGGCCGCGCTCGCCCCGGCGGCTGCGAAAGGCAAGCTCAAGAAGCTGCCGCCCTTCCTCACTGCGCCCGGCGGCCTGGGCGAGCTGGTGGAAGCGCTGGAAGCTCGCCTGGCCGGCGTGGAGATCCTGCGCGGCGTCAGCGTCAGCGCGCTGGAAGCAGCCGAGAATAGCTATGTGCTGCGCCTGTCCACCGGCGAGACGCGCGCGGCCGAGGCCGTGATCCTGGCCACGCCCGCCTACGTCAGCGCCGACCTGCTGGCCGGGCTGGACCCGTCGCTGGCCGAGTCGCTGCGAAATATTCCGTACAGCTCCACCGCCACCGTCTACCTGGCTTATCCGCAAGAGAATTTGCCGCGCCCGCTGAATGGCTATGGCTACATCATCCCGCGCGCCGAGGGCCGGCCCATCCTGGCCTGCACCTGGGCCTCGTCCAAGTTTCCCAACCGCGCGCCGGAGGGCTTTGGGCTGATCCGCATCTTCATTGGCCGCGCCGGGCAGCCAGACGTGCTCGCCCAGGACGATGACGCCCTGGTGGCGCTGGCCCGCGCCGAGCTGGCCGGCACGCTCGACATCCAGGCCCCACCCGCCTTCCAGCGCGTGTTCCGCTGGCCGCGCGCCATGCCGCAGTACAACCTCGGCCACCTGGAGCGCCTGGCCGCGATTGACAAGCGCCTGGCCGGCCTGCCCGGCCTGTTCGTTGCCGGCAACGCCTATCGCGGCGTCGGCCTGCCGGATTGCATCGCCTCCGGCGAAGCCGCCGCCGAGCGCGCGGCCGCTGTGGTTGGCGGGCCAAGATGGATCTGCACCGCGGAGTACGCAGAGCGCGCGGAGAAGAGCAAGAAGGCAGAAGGCGGGCGTCAGGAGGCAGGCGGCACATTCTCTACGGGCCGAAATGGTGTTGATTACAATCGCGCCAATTCTATCGCCCTGAGTAATTGATGGTGCCGGGCGCCATGCCCACCGGCAAGACATTCATTTCCAAGCGAGCTTGCTGTCAACCCTGAGTGGTCATGCCGCGCGCGGCACAACTACTCAAGGTGCCGCCTGGACGCTTCAACGATGTATCCTGCCTTCTGCCTTCTTGTTTTTCTCAGCGCGCTCCGCGAACTCCGCGGTGCAAGTTCTCAAGGTGATTGATGAACACAACCAAATCTCAACAACTCTTCGCTGAAGCTCTCACCCTCCTCCCCGGCGGGGTCGACTCGCCCGTGCGCGCCTTCCGGGCCGTCGGCGGGCAGCCGCTGTTCATCGACCACGGCGAAGGCGCCACCCTCGTCGATGTGGATGGCAACCGCTTTGTCGACTACGTGCTCTCCTGGGGGCCGTTGATCCTGGGCCACGCCCACCCGCGCGTGGTGCGGGCGCTGGCCGCCGCCGCGGCGCGCGGCACCAGCTTTGGCGCGCCCAGCCCGCTGGAGCTGGAGCTGGCCCGGCTGATCCAGCAAGCCATGCCTAGCCTGGAGATGCTGCGCTTCGTCAACAGCGGCACCGAGGCCACCATGACCGCCCTGCGCTTGGCGCGCGCCTTCACCGGCCGGCACAAGCTCATCAAGTTCGAAGGCTGCTACCACGGCCACGCCGACCTGCTGCTGGTGCAGGCCGGCTCGGGCGTGGCCACCCTCGGCCTGCCCGATTCGCCCGGCGTGCCGCCCGCCACCGTGGCCGATACCCTGGTGGCGCCCTTCAACGACCTGGCCGCGGTGCAGCGCCTGTTTGAGCAGTACCCCGGCCAGATCGCCGCCGTCATCGTGGAGCCTGTCGCCGGCAACATGGGCTGCGTCGCTCCGCGGGAGGGCTACCTCCAGGGACTCCGCGACCTCGCGACGCGCGCGGGCGCGCTGCTCGTGTTCGACGAGGTCATGACCGGGTTTCGCCTCTCGACGGGCGGCGCGCAGGTCCTGTACGGGATCAAGCCCGACCTCACGTGCCTCGGCAAGATCATCGGCGGCGGCCTGCCCGTCGGCGCCTACGGCGGACGTGCGGACATCATGGAGCACATCGCCCCGACGGGGCCCGTCTACCCGGCGGGCACGCTCTCCGGGAACCCGCTGGCCATGGCCGCGGGCTGCGTGACGCTGGATGTTCTCCAGCGCGCGGGAACCTACAACCGGCTCGAGGTGCTCTCGGCCCGCCTCCACGCGGGACTTCTGGGG
>JAYTFQ010000242.1:0-2232 GCA_043734225.1 Anaerolineales bacterium
AGCTCAGCCACCTGGGCGGCGTCAGCCTCGGCGTCGGGGTGGTGGATCGCGCGCTCGTAGTCCACGCACAGTTGCATGGCGGCGATGGCGCTGGGCAGATCGCCCAGTTCCTCATAGGCAAGGCCCATGTTCCAGTTGGCCAGCGCCTCATCGCGGCGGTTATCCAGCTCGCGGGCAATCTCCAGCGCCTGGCGGCTGGTCTCCAGCGCGCGCTGCGTTTGGCCCAACTCCATAAAGGTCAACCCCAGCCGGCCGAGGGCTTCGCCCTCCGCCTGGCGGTCGCCGGTGTCGCGGGCAATGCGCAGGCGGCGCTCATAAATGCCGACGGCGCGGCGCGGGTTGGCGGCGCGGCGATGCAGCCGGCCCAATTGATCCAGGTGGCTGCCCTCGGCGTCGCTGTCGCCGAGCTGCTGCGCGGCGGAGCGGGCCGTCTCCAGCCAGCCCAGGCGGCCGAACGACGATTGGCGCAGCGGTAGCAAGCGCGCGCCGGCGGCGGCATAGTCGCTGGCCAGCCGCGAGGCGAACGGGCTTTCGCCGGCGTGGGCCGCGGCCCAGGCCTGCCCGGCCCGGATGTTGGCGCGCTCCAGGTCGAAGCGGCGCAGGCCAGCCAGCAGGCCGCCAACGGCTTCGCCGGCCTGGTTGGCATCGGCCGCCTGGTTGGCCGCGGCCGCCTCGTTGGCATCGGCCAGCACATCGCGATAGTGCACGGCGTGCCGCTGGCGGGCCGGCTCGCGCTCGGCCGCTTCCAACTGGCGCGCGGCGAATTGGCGCGCCAGCGGATGCAGCCGATAGCGCCCGGCGTGACGGTCAGGCTCCAGCAGGCTCAACCCCAGCAGCACCTCCAGCGCGCCACGGGCGGCCTCCAGCGGCAGATCGCCCATGGCGGCGGCGGCCGGCGGCGCAAAGCTGGCCGGAAAAACGGAGAGTTGGCGCCACAGGCGGGCGGCTTCGGGCGGTAGCAGCCGGGCGTTCACCGCCAGCGCGGCCAGCACCGGGTCCAGCGGCTGGGCGGCGGCCTGCTCGTCCAGCAGCCGGCTCAAGTAGCCGCCGGTGACCAGCGCGCTGCCCGGCGACAGCGCCGCGGCGGCCAGCCGCAGCGCCAGGGGCAGCCGCCCGCACAGCGCGGCCAGTTCGGCGGCGGCCGGGCCAATGCGCGGGGACAGGCCGCGCAGCAACTGCACGGCCTCGGCGTCAGGCAGCGCTTCCAAGGCGAGCTCGGCCTGGGCCGGCAGCCGCGGCTGGCCCACCAGCAGCAGGCAGCCCTCCGGTGGCACCAGGGCCGCCCAGGGCGGCTGGGCCGGCACGCCGTCAATGACCAGCAGCACGCGCCGCCCGTGGAGCGCGGCGCGATAGGCCTCCGGCAGCCGGGCCTGGTTTTCGGGCAAGACGGCTTGCGGGTGCAGGGCCCAGATCACCTGAGCCATGACGGCGCCAGTGGAAGGCGCGGGGCCGAGATCATCCAGGTCGATGAAAAATTGGGCGCCCGGAAAGACCGGCGCCAGTTGGCGGGCCGCGGCGATGGCCAGGGCGGTTTTGCCGGCGCCCGGCGGCCCGCTGAGGCCCACCACGCGCGTATGGGCTTCGGTGGCGGCGTTTTGCAGCCAGGCCAGTTGCTCGGCGCGGCCGACAAAGCGGTGCGGGAGCGGTGGCAGCGGGGGAACGGCAAGCAAGGGATCGGGCTGGGTCACGGAGTTAATCTTAACCCAAAGTTGCCCAAAAAGGGCAGGGCCTCACCCAATCCCCGGCCATTGCCCTCTCCTGGCCGCGAGAAGCAAGTGCGCGGACCAGGAAGATGGGAAGGGAGCGTGCCGAGTTAGGCCGACGGGTGAGAATGAGAACGCCCTATCCCTTCCCCTGTTCCGGGCAGGGTACCTGTTTACAGGCTCTCCCGCACTTAACGTGAATCTTGTTCAGCGGTGTCGCCATGCCACTCAGCTCGGTCCCTGATCAGTTGCTCTGACTTTCGAGGAAACCAGAGAAATCAAGGTTGTTTTAGCCGAATGGGAGACTGTGGCCCGACTCCCCAAGGGGTCGGGCCACAGTCTCCCATTCGGCTGTCATTTTATGACAAGTTTTCACGGTGATTGCGGGAGAGCCTGTTTACAAGTGGCCGCTTCGCGAGTGGCCGCTTCGCGAGTGGCCGCTTCGCGAGTGGTTTTAACGGCAAAAATGGCCGCTTCGCGAGAAGTGGCACCGCTGGGGAAAGAAGTGTACGGGCATAATGTTGTGGGC
>JAYTFQ010000243.1:0-4559 GCA_043734225.1 Anaerolineales bacterium
GACCCTATGATCGCCCAGCCGCGCATCGCCATCCCGCCCCAGGCCCTGGCCGATTTCTGCCGCCGTAACCAAATCTGGCACCTGGGCCTGTTCGGCTCCGTGCTGCGCCCCGATTTCCGCCCGGATAGCGACCTGGACGTGCTGGTGGCGTTTGAGCCGGGCGCTTCGGTCAGCCTGTTCCGGCTGGCCGACATTCAAGACGAGCTGGCAGCGCTGCTGGGCCGCCCGGTGGATCTGGTCCCCCGCGACGGCCTCAAGCCCGTCATCCGCGACTCGGTCCTGGCCAGCGAGTACGTCTTGTATGCGGCCGGCGCAGGACGTGTTACTGCATAGGTCGGCCGGGGGGCGCGGCCCGGTTGCCCGGTCGACGCGGTAGGGGCGAAGCATCCGCCCGTCACTTTTGGCTTGCACGATTAGCTGGCGGCGGATGCTTCGCTCCTGCGGTGGCCAACGATTAGCATGCCCAACCCCGACTCCGAAGAAGCGCTCGAAAACGCCAGCCTGGCCCTGCTGGGCGATTTGGGCTGGGAAACCGTCAATTGCTTCGACGAGGTCTTTGCCGCCACGCCCGCCGGCCCCGGCCGGCCCCACCTGGGCCGGGAGGATATGGGCCAGGTGGCGCTGCTGCCCCGCCTGCGCGCTGCGCTGGAAAAACTCAACCCGGTGCTGCCGTTCGACGCCATCCGTCTGGCCATGGACGAGCTCACCCGCGACCGCCGCCTGATGAGCCCGGCCGAGGCCAACCGCCAGGTCTACCGGCTGCTCAAGGAAGGGGTGAAGGTGACCGTGCGCCAGGGCGAGGACGCCGACGAGCGCGTGGAAACCGTGCGCGTCATCGACTGGGGCCAGCCGGCGCAGAACAACTTCCTGATTGCCTCGCAAATGTGGATCACCGGCGAAATGTACAAGCGCCGGGCAGACCTGATCGGCTTCGTCAACGGCCTGCCGCTGGTGCTCATCGAGCTCAAGGCCGCCCACCGCCAGCTTAAGAACGCCTACACCGACAACCTGCGCGATTACAAAGACACCCTGCCGCACCTGTTCTGGTACAACGCCTTCATCATCCTGTCCAACGGCCGCGAGAGCGTGATGGGCAGCCTCACCGGCGCCTGGGAGCACTTCGCCGAGTGGAAGAAGATCAACTCGGAGGGCGATGAGGGCGTCATCTCGCTGGAAACCACCCTGCGCGGCACCCTGGCCCCGGCCCGGCTGCTGGATATCGTCGAGAACTTCGTGCTGTTTGCCGAGGCCAAAAGCGGCCTGGCCAAGCTGGTGGCCAAGTATCATCAATACTTCGGCGTCAACAACGCCATTTCCGCCACCCAGAAAATCCGCCAGAACCAGGGCCGGCTGGGCGTCTTCTGGCACACCCAGGGCAGCGGCAAGAGCTACTCCATGCTGTTCTTCGCCCAAAAGGTGATGCGCACGGTGCCCGGCAACTGGACCTTTGTCATTGTCACCGACCGCGACGAGCTGGACGGCCAGATTTACAAAAACTTCGCCGGGGCGGGCGTGGTCACTGAAGCCGAGGACCAGGTGCGCGCCACCAGCGGCGAACACCTGAAGCAGTTGCTGCGCGAGGATCACCGCTACGTCTTCACCCTCATCCACAAGTTCCACACCCGCGAGGGCGGCGTCTACCCGCTGCTGTCCGAGCGCTCCGATATCATCGTCATGGCCGACGAAGCCCACCGCAGCCAGTACGACACCCTGGCGCTCAACATGCGCACCGGCCTGCCCCACGCCGCCTTCATTGGCTTCACCGGCACCCCGCTCATGGCCGGCGAGGAAAAAACCCGCCAGGTCTTTGGCGCCTATGTCAGCGTCTACAACTTCGCCCAATCCGTGCAGGACCGCGCCACGGTGCCGCTGTATTACGAAAACCGCATCCCCGAGCTGCAGCTCACCAACACCAACCTCAACGCCGAGATGGAGCAGGTGCTGGAAGCCGCCGAGCTGGACGAGGCCCAGGAGAAGCGCCTGGAGCGCGAGTTTGCGCGCGAATATCACCTCATCACCCGTGACGACCGACTGGAAAAGATCGCTGATGACCTGGTGGCCCACTTCGCCGGGCGCGGCTTCCGCGGCAAGGGCATGGTCATCTGCATCGACAAGGCCACCGCCGTCCGCATGTACGACAAGGTGAAAAAGTATTGGGGCCAACACCTGGCCGGCCTTCGGGCGCGGCGTGACGCGGCCGCGCAGGACGAGCGCCCCAGCCTGGACGAAGCCATCCAATACATGCAGGCCACCGATATGGCCGTGGTGGTCTCGCAGGGCCAGAACGAAGTGGACGAGTTCCGCCAGAAGGGCCTGGACATCGCCACCCACCGCAAACGCATGCAGGCGGAAGATTTGGAAACCAAATTCAAAGACCCCGCCGACCCGTTCCGGCTGGTGTTTGTCTGCGCCATGTGGATGGTCGGCTTCGACGCCCCTGCCTGCTCCACGCTCTACGTGGACAAGCCCATGCGCAACCACACCCTTATGCAGACCATCGCCCGCGCCAACCGCGTGTTTGGCGAGAAGAACAACGGCCTGATCGTGGACTACGTCGGCGTCTTCCGCGACCTGCAGCGCGCCCTGGCCATATACGGCACCGCCTCCGACGGCGGGGTGCAGCCCGGCGACCTGCCGGTGAAGGACAAGCAGGCCCTGCTGGATAGCCTCGACAAGAACATCCAGGAAACCCGCGCCTTCTGCGCCGGCCTGGGGGCCGATCTCGCCGCCATTCAGGCCAGCCAGGGTTTTGCGCGTGTTGCCAAACGCGACGATGCCGTCAACGCCATCCTGAAGGACGACGATACCAAACGCCACTACCTCATCCTGGCCGACACCGTGGACCGCCTGTTCAAGGCCATTCTGCCCGATTTGGCAGCCAACCGTTTCGCCCCGGATCGGCACCTGATCAAGGTGCTGGCCGATGAAATTCGCTCCTACGAGCCGCCGGCGGATATTTCGGGCGTCATGGCTAGGGTCGAGGCGGTGCTGGATCGCTCGGTGGAAGCCGGCGCCTACGAGATCAAGAACCCGGCCGGCTCGCACCTGGTCGATCTGTCTCTCATCGATTTCGAGGCCCTTAAGCAACAGTTTGCCAATGGTCGCAAGCACATCGAAATCGAAAAGCTGCGCGGCGCGCTAAACGCCAAGATCGCCCGCTTGCTGCGGCTCAACCAGACGCGCATGGATTACTACGAGCGCTTGCAGCGGATGATCGAGGACTATAACGCCGGCGCGGCCAACGAAGACGCTTTCTTCGCGCAGTTGGTGGCCCTGGCCCAGGACCTCAACCAGGAGGAGCAGCGCGCCATCGGCGAGCAATTGAGCGAAGAAGAGCTGGCCATCTTCGACCTGCTCACCAAGCCCAATATCAAGCTGAATAAAAAAGAGCGGGCAGCGGTCAAAAAGGTGGCCAAGTCATTGCTCGACACGCTCAAATCCGAACGCCTGGTTCTCGATTGGCGCAAGAAGCAAGCCGCCCGCGCCGCCGTCCGCCTGGCCATCGAAGTCACCCTCGACGATCTGCCGGATCCCTATACCCCGGTCCTGTATCAGGCCAAATGCGAAGTGGTCTATCAGCATGTGTACGATGCTTACTACGGGGCGCAGCAAAGTGTGTATGGCGTGGCTGGCTAATTCGGGGGAGATCACCGATGGCAACCGAAGGCAGGATTGAAATTGGGCCGATCGACCACAGCCGTTTAGTACTTTGCTCCGCTGACGGCGGGCCGGATTTACAGAGGCACACGCCCACGCGAGCCGACGATTTCTTCCCCGGGGGCAAATTGGGTAGGCGCCACGCGCAATGTTGCCAACGCGCTGGGCTGTCCATTGGTCATCCTGACCACCGGGCATGGCCTCGTGCGCGGTGATGCGATTCTCACTCAGCACGACAATCACATTGACGTCTTCCGTGGTTCAGTCAAACAGAAGTGGCAGGTGACCGTCCCAGGTTTGCTGGCGCCCGGCCGCTACGATCTGCTCTTGTTCTACGCGGGCGCATGTCCCCGCGAACAGTATCTGGATTTGTTGTTGCCTATCTTGCAGTCCATCAAGTTGCCTTTGATCACGTTTGGCCAACCACAATTTGCAGATATTGGCCACATTGCAGATGTGGCGATGAAGCTAATGGACGGAACCACCTTAAGCGAGATTAGGGACCTACTCACCGTTCCAGAAAAGCTTGAATACCATCCGGCATGAATTTTCGGAGTAAACGCGCGCCTCAAGTACGGCCTTTTCTTCGTCGGCGCAGGCGTGTCTCACTCCCGAAGCGAAGCGCAAGGAGCATGACGACCGGCCCCGGCCCGTCCCTGGCCCTGGTCGCCGGCCACCGAGCCCCGCTTCGCGACGCGTCGGCGGCGCATCGCGGCCCATCGCAACTCGGCGGCGCACCGCCTGGCCTTTTCTTCGTCGGCGCAGGCCGACGACCGGCCGCAGGCCACCGAGCCCCGATTCGCGAAGCGTCGGCGGCGCCTCCCGTCGGCGGCCCATCGCGGCCCATCGGAATTCGATGCCGCCCACCGAGCAATCCCGCGGCCTCACAGCGGCTCGCGTTC
>JAYTFQ010000244.1:0-4060 GCA_043734225.1 Anaerolineales bacterium
CGGGGATACCCATTCGGTCTGCGGGGTCTTCAAAGCCTCAACGCCCTGGTAAAGTTGCCCCAGGTCGCGCACGGCGATAAACGCCTTCGAAAAGTCATAGATCTGCTTGACGGATACCGCCAGGACAATGACCAGCAGCCATTTGATGTTGAAGGAGACCGTGGCCCGTTTGGCCAGGTCAGCCAATGAAAATTCCAGCCTGGGCACTCTAAGTTTCAACACCTCATCCAGCCCAAATGCGGCCAATGCCAGCACGGCTGGAACCGCCAGCCCGGGCATGGGCGAGGTGAAGCGGAAGCCCAGCAGAAAGGGGACGTAGGGCGCCAGGAAACGAAGCGGAATGGCGCTGGCGACAAAGATCGACATGAAGGCGCCGCCGGCCAGAAAAGCCAACACGCCAAAGTTTTGCCGGCGCACAAATCGCAGGCTAAGCAGCGCAAACAAAACGGGGATCCAGCCGATGAATTGCAGGTCGGTGAAAGGTTGCTTTCCGAGAATACCCCCGGAAATGTAAAACAGGTTATCTCGAATCACGAGGTTGAGCGGGATATATTCCAACGGTTGCGAGAAACCAAAGCTGGGGTCGGCTGTGTCTTTTGTGAAATTGGGCCAGAAATGCAGGCTGGGCACAATGACCACACCGGCGATAACGACCGCCAATCCAACGGCCAGGAGGAGCTCGCGCCAGAAACGGCGATCCCCGTCGTCACGGCGCCACAGGAACAGGACGGCCGGCCCCCAGGCCAAGAGGGTCAACTGCATGTAACCCTGGCCCGAGAAAATCACCAGCGCGCCCACGATGGCCAGGACCATCGTGTCCTTCCGGCGGCGGTTAATGGCCAGGGCCAGCAGGGCGGCGATGGCCAGGCTGCAGGCGGCCGTGGACAGCATCAGCCCGAAATTGCCCTCATTGTTTTTTGTGATCAATTCTCCGCCGCCCACGGCAATCAGCGCGCTCCACAGACCGGCAATGCGGCTCAATTTCAGCAGCCGGGCAATCCACCATTGCGCGATGCCTTCCATCGCCATAATGCCGATGATGGCGATCTTTGCTCCGCCGACCACGCCCCACAGCAGCGTGGTGATCATGACCAGTGGATGAAACTGGCTGCCGAACAGGTCAGCCAGGGCCGGGTGGCCGCCGTTATACGTGCCGTTCCACAGGGCGCACACGCCGCATTGCTGCAGCGCCGTCCAGAAATGGTGTCCCAGCAGCTTGGTGCCCATGCCGGCGCCGGCGGGCCACATCGTCGTGCTGGTATCCAGGTAAGGCGCGGCCAACACCATCGCCCAAAGAATGATGGCGAATACATCTACCCAGGCCCACAGGATAGCCTTTTGGCGCGCGTTGAGCTGCGACAGGCGCAAGGACCGAATCTTCGACAGGCTGGCGGATGCGCTTGTCATGCCAACGATCTTTCCTCAGCCGGATGCCCGGGCGCGCTCTCCCGCCTGGCAAACCAGAAGTAAGCGGCCAGCCCGGTGCCCAGCAGAGTGACCAATAGACCCAGAAATGCATCCCAGGGCAGAAACTCGAAGACGTACGTGTGCGGGCCGGCCAGCGCGACGGCGCCCAGCCAGCGGGCATTGGCGTCCACGCGCGTCAGCACCGGCACCCCGTGTCCGTCCAGCCAGGCATTCCAACCGCCCCAAACATTTTCCGTTACGGTCAGCATGCCGTCGCGGTCCGTGACGCAGTTCACGGTAATAAAGCCGCCCGTCGCATGCCCCTGGCAGGGCTGGATTGTCCCGTCGGCATAGGTCACAAAAGCATATTCGTTGAGCGGGATCCGATAGACCGGCAATTGATCAATCGCATCCACTTGTTCAAAGGGTTTGGTGGAGGCGAGGTCGCCCCGAACCGAGATCAAGTACGCCGGTGGAAGATCGCGCCCGGCCCAGCGTGAGCCGGAGAATTCCTGGTTGGTCAGTTTGAAGCCATTGTCCAGGCCGGGTTGTGTCCACACTGGCTCGGCAAATGGCGGCGAAACCCATTCCGTGGTTGGCGTGTGATAGTGGCTGATGTACTGGGTGTACATTTTGCTCAAGTCCTGCGTCACCATAAAGCCGTTGGCAAATCCGTATGACATCCACACGGCCGCCGCAAGCGGGATAATCAATAACCACTTTGTGTCAAATTTGAATTCCGCGCTGTGGTTTGTGTCCACGGCCAATTGCACGTTGGGCCATTTCAGTTGCAGCACCCGATCCAACCCAAACGCGCCAATGGCCAAGATGGGCACAACGGCTAAACCTGAGAAGACCCACACATTTTTCAGCCACAAGGCATACGGCGACCAATTTGAAATCCAGCGCTGCGGCACGGCGCCGGTCAGCAGAATGGTGACAATCGCACCGGTCGTCAGGAATCCCAGAGCCGGCACATCACGGACTTTTGCGAAACGCAGGCTCAACCAGCCGAAGAGAATGGGTATCCAGCCCACAAAGGGCAGGTCGGCGGTCGCCGGTTTGCCCAGCACATTGGCCGTCTGGAAATAGGCGCCGTCGCGGATGAGAAAATTCAGGAAGATATATTCAACCGGCTGCGCGAAAGCAAATGTCGGGTCCGACGAGGCGTCCTTGGTAAAGTTGGGCCAATAGTGGATGGTGGGAATAATTACGAAGGCCGTCAGCAACAGACTGAGACCAACCGCGATCACAAACTCCCGCAGCACGTGCGTCCGCTCGGCCCTGGTTTTGTTGAGCAGCAGAAACAAAACGGCGGGCGCCCAGGCCACCAGGCCAGCCTGGATATAACCCTGCCCGGACAGTATGAAGACCGCGCCCATGATGGCCAGCACCACCGCCTTGCGGTGGCTGGGCGCTTTGGCAAGGGCAATCGACGCCGCAATCACGCAGGCCGCGCTGGCGAAGGCCAGGCTCAGCCCGAAATTTCCCTCCCATTGCTGTGTGGCCAGGTGTCCCCCCACCACCGCCAGCAATCCGCTCCACACGCGCGCCGCCCGGCCGAGATCGAGCGCCCGCGCGATCCACCACTGTCCCAACCCGGCCAGGATCATGGTCCCCACCAGGCCAAACTTCAGGCCATTGATCACGCCCCAGATGAGGGTCGGCAGCACAATAAGCGGATGAAACTGGCTGCCAAACAAATCGGCGAAGGCCGGGTGCCCGCCATTGATACCGCCATTCCACAACGCGCACAGGCCGCATTGTTTAAGATTGATCCAAAATTGATGGCCGATCAGTTTGATGCCCAGGCCGTAACCGGCGGGCCAGATAGTTGGATTCGTATTCAGGTACTTTTGCCCGATAAACAGCCCCCAGACAACGATAATGATCCACTCAACCACAACCGCCTGCGGATTGAGCAGAGCGCTGCTGGCGCGGGAAAACCTTTCAACCCAGGTTCCATTTTCAGACATCGTTGTGTTGGGCCGCCCCGCCAGCTGGTTCCTCAGCCAGGTCAGCACCGGCGAATAAGCGCCCAGGATCTGGATTTGCGGCTGCGACCGGGAGACGTTCAGCCGGCGGCGGCCCAGCCACAATAAGCCCAGCGCCGTTATAACAGCGAGGCCAATCATCGTGGCGTTCAGGAAAACCCCCATCGAGACTGTCCCTTCGTGCGCGAGGTTTAGCGCGATCCCATTTCTTGCCCGCCAACCTCAATATGCCTGCCCTAAGGCCTGAACCGTCTCCCCGCCAGTCGCGCCACGGTATACATGGCCTTGGCGATCTCGCGGCGCGAAATCTTAGACGTGCCCGCCGTCCGGTCATAGAACTGGATCGGCACTTCCGCGACGCGCCACCCGCCGCGCTCAATCAAATACAGCGTTTCGATTAAGAACGAATAGCCGGACGAGAAGATTTGATCCAGCGGCAGCGCCATGAGCAATTCGCGCCGGTAGGCGCGGAACCCCGCAGTCACGTCGTGCGCCCGCAGGCCCAGGGTCGTGCGCGAGGCGCTGTTGGCCATCCAGCTCAAGAACCGCCGCGCGCCCGGCGAATCGACGGCGCGGCCCCCGGGCACGTAGCGCGATCCAATCACCAGCTCGGCCGCGGCCAGCTTATCCAACATGGCGCCAATGTGGCGCGGATGGTG
>JAYTFQ010000245.1:0-9796 GCA_043734225.1 Anaerolineales bacterium
TGCCGCGGCTGGCCCGTTTTTTGACCTGAATGAATTCAATCTCGCGTCACGGCGGTCAGGTTCATTGTCAGCAGCACGCCGGGCTTGGGCAGCTCGTTGACGCCGATGACGGTGCGGGCGGGGCGGTGGTCGCCGAGCGCATCGACGTAGGCGCGGTTCATCTCGTTGAAGTCGCGCATGTCTTTGAGGAAGACGTTGACGTGCAGCACGTGATTCAGGTCAGAGCCGACGGAGGCGAGCATGACCTGAAACGATTTCAAAATCTGGCGCGTCTGGGCGTAGACCTGCGGCCCGGCGAGTTGGCCGGTGGCCGGGTCCACGCCGGCGGTGCCGCCGATGGTGATGAATGGCCCCACCTGGGCGATGTGGTTGTAGGGACCGATGGGGGCGGGTGTGTTGGGCGGTGTGGACGTGAGGACGGTGTTGGGCATGGTGGCTCTCACTGGGATTGGTTCAGCGCGGGAAGGACCTCGCTGACGAGCAATTCCAAAGTGGTCAGGCTCGGAAAAGGGCTGCAATCGAGCATGAAATAGTTGACGCCCAGGTCGATAAATGGGCGCATTTGCTCGATGATCCGACGCGGCGTACCGACGAAGTCGAAGTTATCTTCCGGATCGGTGCTGCCCCAAAGATCGCCGGCCAGGCGCTCGGCCTCGGCCTGGGTGGGCGCGCAGATGCAGCCACCGCCCCACGAACGCTGCACGCTGGATGGATCGCGGCCAACAGCGGCGCAGGCGCGGTCAAAATCCGCGGCCAGGCGGCGGTACTGTGGCAGACCGGTGGATGAGACATTCCAGCCGTCGGCGTAGCGGGCAGTCAGGCGCAGCATCTTGGGCTTGAAGGCGCCGACCATCAGGCTGGGCGGCGGGTTGGGCCTGGGCTCGCAATACGCCTGTTCAATCCGATAATGCTGGCCGGCGAAGGTAGCGGGCGATTGGGTCCACAGGGCCTGAATGATTTGAACCGCTTCCTCAAGCTGGGCCACGCGCACCCCGTTCGGCGGAAAGTCATAGCCATAAGCCCGATAGTCCTCGGCATGCCCGCCGGCGCCCAGGCCGAGGATGAAGCGTCCGCCGCTGAGAAACTGCAGGGTGGCCGCCATTTTGGCGAGCAGGGCCGGGTTGCGGAACGATTGGCTGAGGACGGTGTGGCCAAACTTCAGGCGCGGGTGCAGCGCGGCCATATACGTGAGGGCGGTGAAGCTTTCCAGCAGGAACGCGTCGCCAAACTGCAGGTGGTCGACCATCCAGGCCGAGTCGAAATGGCCGGAGACCAGGTCGAGCGCCCGGTTGAGGTCGGCGACGAAGGTCGCCTGACCTGAGTAGTGGCGACGGTCGGCGGGCATGATGTAACCAAATTGAATATTGGGCATGGGTGCTCCACAGGCTGGTCGGCGGGCAGTATAGCTCAGGTGAATGTGAAAACGGTATGATTGGCCATCCGGCCAGACGCCGGTTAAATGGTCAAGAATAGCTGTGCACCGATTGGAGGCAAGCCGTGACGTTCCAAGTTGCAGGCGATCCGCATGCCTGGCCGCGAGTCGCACAAACGCCGCGCGCAGCCTGCGCCGTGATCGTGGTGGACATGCAGCACGACTATTGCTCGCTCGGCTTCTACATCGCGCGGGCCGGCTATGATACTCAGCGCCTGAGTGAGCCCATCGCGCGCATCCAGCGCGTGCTGGCGGCAGCACGCGGCGCCGGGATGCCAGTGATTTACACCCAGCATGGGCATGGGCCCCATTCGCAGCCAGCCGGCGCGGCGGACCAGGGACAGGGGGTGACGGTCTCCGATTACCCGCAGACGGCGGCGCGTGGTGAACTGGGCTGGGAGATTGTGCCAACGCTGCGGCCCCAGGCCGGCGATCTGGTCATCGAGAAATCCACGATCAATGCCTTTGTTTCGGGTGAGTTGGACCGCTGGCTGCGCAGCCAGGGCATCCAACACCTGGCGCTGTGCGGCAACACCATTGACGTTTGCGTGCACTCAACGCTGCGGGCGGCCATCGACCTGGACTACGAATGCCTGTTGTTGGAGGATTGTTGCGGGGCCGTTAATGATGGGCTGCACCGCTGGGCGGTCGAATCGGTCAAGGTGGAAAATGGCGTATTTGGGACGGTGGCCAAGGCGCAGGCTTTCGTGGAAGCCCTAGACGGCTAACCTGGCGCCCAGCCTAATTTCAAGATACGGTCTTCCTTGTTTCCCAGTGGATTTCGGCCCAAAATCGAGGTGACCGAGAGCGCTCCGCAACAACCATTTTCTTCGCATTTAAGGAAGCCCAAAGGTATAATAAGGTACCCTGCCCGGGCGGCCTTTTAGAACGGTCTTTCTAGCCGCCGCGGGCATTTTTGAGGGCATTTTGGAGGTCTATTGATGTTGCCACCCGTGCTGCCAGGCGGCCAAATTCAAGGGGTTGATATTGAGCTTCAGATGCGCGACGCGTATCTGGATTATGCCATGAGCGTGATCGTGGCGCGCGCCTTGCCGGACGCCCGCGACGGGCTGAAGCCGGTGCACCGGCGCATTTTATACGCCATGTACGACATGGGCATCCGCGCCAACACCTCGCACAAAAAGTCCGCCCGTATCGTGGGCGAAGTATTAGGCAAGTATCACCCGCACGGCGACGCGGCGGTGTATGACGCGATGGCGCGCATGGCGCAGGACTTTTCGCTGCGCTATATGCTGGTGGATGGGCAGGGCAACTTTGGCTCGGTGGACGGCGACCCGCCGGCGGCCATGCGGTATACCGAGGCGCGGCTGGCGCGCACAGCCGAAGAGCTGCTGGGCGATATTGACAAGGACACGGTGCCGTTCGTCGATAACTTTGACGGCTCGCTGCAAGAGCCGGATGTGATGCCGGCCAAGCTGCCCAACCTGCTGCTGAACGGCACCAGCGGCATCGCGGTAGGCATGTCCACCAACATCCCGCCGCACAATCTGAACGAGCTGGCCGGGGCGATTAATTTCCTGATCGATCACTACGACACTGTGGAAGACGTGACGGTGGAGCAGTTGATGCAGTTTGTGAAAGGCCCGGATTTCCCAACCGGGGCGCTGATCGTTGGCACCGAAGGCATCCTGGCGGCTTATGCCACCGGCCGGGGCCGCATCGTCATGCGCGCCGCGGCACACATCGAGGAGATGGGCAGCAACCGCAACCGGATCGTGGTGACCGAGATCCCATTCCAGGTGAACAAATCGGCGCTGATCGAGCGCATTGCCGACCTGGTGCGCGAGGGGCGGCTGGACACAATCTCGGACTTGCGCGACGAATCCGACCGGCGCGGGATGTCGATCATCATCGAGCTGAAGCGCGGCGCCCAGCCGCGCAAGGTGCTCAACCAGTTGTTCAAGTACACCGCGCTGCAGAGCACCTTTGGCGTGCAGCTGCTGGCGCTGGTGGCGGATGAGAACGGCCGCAGCGAGCCGCGTATGCTGTCGCTCAAGCGCGCGCTGCAAATCTACATCGAGCATCGGCGGGTGGTCATCACCCGGCGCACCGAGCACGACCTGGCCCGCGCCCGCGCCCGGGCGCACATCCTGGAAGGGCTGCTGATTGCCCTGGACAACCTGGATGCCGTGATCCGCACCATCCGCGAATCGGACGATGCCGAAGCGGCCAAGGCCAATCTCATGGGCCGCTTCAAGCTGAGCGACCCGCAGGCGCAGGCCATCCTGGACATGCAATTGCGCCGGCTGGCGGCCCTGGAGCGGCAGAAGATCCAGGACGAGCATGCCGAGTTGATGAAGACCATTGCCTACTTCGAAGACCTGCTGGCCAATCCCAAGAAGATACTGGGACTGATCCGGGAGGACATGGACGACCTGGTGAAGAAGTTCGGCGACGAGCGCCGCACCAAGATCGTGCCGGACGCGGCCGAGGACCTGCGCGACGAGGACCTGGTGCCGGACGAAGCAGTGCTGATCTCGATCACCGCGCGCGGCTACGTCAAGCGCGTGGCAGCCAACGAATATCGCACCCAGGGCCGCGGCGGCAAGGGGGTAACAGGGCAGGGCCTGCGCGGCGAGGACGAAGTGGTGTACTTCCTGCCGGCGCGCTCGCTGGACAGCCTGCTGTTCTTCACCGACAAGGGCAAGGTCTATTCGGAGAAGGTGTACCAGATACCGGATGCCGGGCGCACGGATAAGGGCCTGCCGCTGACGAATATCCTGTCGATTGAGTCCGGCGAGCAGGTGACGGCGGCGCTGCCGGTGCCAAACTTTGAAAATGCCGGCTTCTGCGTGATGGTCACCCGCAACGGGCGCATCAAGCGCGTGGCGATGAGCGAGTTCGCGGCAGTGCGGCCATCGGGGTTAATTGCTGTGAATTTGGACGAGGGCGACGTGCTGGGCTGGGCCAAGATGACCGACGGCACGCGCGAGATTATCCTGGTGACCGAGCGCGGCCAGGCGCTGCGCTACGCCGAGGACGAGGTGCGGGCCATGGGCCGCCAGGCGGCGGGCGTGAATGCCCTCAATCTGGATGAGGACGACCATATCACCAGCATGGACGTGGTGGACCCGGCCTGCGATCTGCTGGTGGTGACGGCCAACGGCTATGGCAAGCGCACGCCGTTGGCGGAATACTCACCTAAGGGCCGGGCAACGATGGGGGTGGCGACAATCTCCAAGAGCAACCTGGACGTGACCGGCAGCATTGTGGCGGCGCGGGTGGTGCACGAAGACGACGAGCTAACGGTGATCTCGACCAACGGCCAGGCGCTGCGGCTGAAGGTGAAGGCCATCCGGCAGGCTGGTCGGGCGACAATGGGGACGCACCTGATCAACCTGAAAGAAGGCGACACGGTAGCCTCGGTGGCGCGGCTGTCGGTGCAGGACCTGGCGCCGGTGGCGGGGGAGCAGGTGAATGGGGGGGCGGAGGCGACGGCAGACGTGGCTGAAGCCGAGGTGGTGAGCGAGGCCGAGGTGGAGCTGGCAGCGCCGGAGGGCGGGGGAGCAGTGGTGCAGGGGGGAAATGGGGTAGTGCATGAGGAAGAAGGGTGACCCTATCGAGCCTCCGCCCCCCCGGCCCCTTGGTGGCCTACCTTTCCGAAGCCACGCCTGATGTTCTGGCCGAGCATCTGATCGCGTTTGCCAACAGCGACGGCGGGACGATTGTGGTGGGGTTGGACGATAAGGGCCGCTCGGTGGGCAGCGTGTACGCCGAGGAGTTGGAAGGAGTGCTGCGGGCGGCGGCGCGGCTGTGCCGGCCGGCGGTGGTTACCGGCTGGGACCAACTGGAAGGCCCGGCGGGGGCGCTGTTTGCCATCACCGTGCCGCGCTCGCCGGAGCTGCACTCGCTGGCCGACGGCCGGGTGCTGGTGCGCCACGGCACGCTGAACCGGCCGCTGGGGGGCGAAGAGATCCGGCACCTGGCGGCCACCAAGTCGTCGAGCGATTTCGAGGCGGAGGCCCTGACTGGCGCCGTGCGCGGCGACCTGGATGATGGCATCATCGCCGAGTACCTGGAGAAGCGCCAACTGCGCCAGCGGCGGGTGATCACCCAGACGCCGGACGAGCTGCTGTATGAGATTGGCGCGCTGACCCAGGCTGGCCAGCCGACGCACAGCGGCATGCTGCTGTTTGGCCGCAATCCGCAGCAGTTCATGCCCCAGGCCGGGCTGGTGTTCGTGAAATTCGTGGGCACCGAGCCGCGCGGCGAGGACGGGCTGGCGGGCTATGGCCGGCGCGAGGAATTTGCCGGGCCGCTGGCGCGGGTAATCGAGGCCGCCTGGCAGGTGATCTGGGGCGAGATGTCGGTGGGGGCGGTGGTGAAGGGGCTGGAGCGCCAGGAGATCGCGGAATACCCGCCGTTTGCCGTGCGCGAAGCGCTCGTGAACGCCGTGTGCCATCGCGACTACCGGCTGAAGGGCCGGCGTATCGAAGTGCGCATGTATTCCGACCGGATGGAAGTGATCTCGCCCGGCGGGCTGCCGGGATTTATCACGGTCGATAACCTGGTGGAGGAGCACTTCTCGCGCAACCCGCGGCTGGTGACCGGGCTGTTCCAGTGGGGGTACATCGAGGAGCTGGGGCTGGGCATCGACCGCATGATCGAGGACATGGTGCAAGGCGGGCACCCGCCGCCGCGCTTCAAGGCTGCGCCCTATTCGTTCACGGTGATGCTGTACAACGCGCGCGAGCGCCGGGCGGTGCCGAAGTGGGAAACGACGATGAATGAGCGTCAGGCCCACGCAGTGACGTATGTGCGCGAGCACGGCAGCATCACCAACCGCGAGTATCGCGAATTGTGCCCGGATGTGACCCCCGAGACGCTGCGGCTGGACCTGAGCGACCTGGTGGACCGGGGGTTGCTGATGAAGATTGGGGCGAAGAAGGGGACGTATTACATTCTGAAGTAATTGAACACAAATGCCCGAAAACGGGACGTGGGGTCGAGGATTGCTCGATCCCACGTCCCGTTTTCGTGCTCAACTGCGGTTGACGATTGCGCCAAGGCGATTTATGTCTAGTTGGTGGGCCTATGAGTCCCAAATTTATCCCAACTTATCCCAGATTTGGAGTTGGGATATTAAGTTAAGGATCGGGACGATTTAACTTAACATTCGGTGGGCAGGAAACGCGAAACGGCCGGGAGGCCGTTTTTTGACTCAAAAATGAGTCGTGCGCGAAACGGACGTGAGGGCGGAGATGGGACGGACGCGATTCAATGGCGAGGGGCTGAGGCTCGCAAGGTCTGGCGACTCGTTAAGATCTAGCGATTTGCCTCGCCGCCGACGAGCGGGCCGCGAAAGATGCCGGGCTCGGAGTCGGGGATCACGGTGGCGCCGACTGCGCGGGCGTAGAACTCAACCGAGCCGGCCCAACCAATGACGGCGTAGGCGTAGCCCTCGTCATGCATCGCGTGCAGACAAGCCAGCACCAGCGCGGTGCCAATGCCACGCCGGCGATAAGCCTCATCCACTCCCATCGCGCCGAACATGCCCTTGCTGGCAATGTTGTAACAGGCGAAGCCCAATAAGCGCTCGGGCGGCAAATCATATGGACCTTGGGGTGGGGCGCTGGCCTGAATGGCCTCGACGGCGATGTAGCAGTTGGCCGGATGGCTGGCGAGGGCCAACTCGCACCCAACGGCCCAAGACTCGTCAAAGCGCTGGCGGACCCAGTTCGCGAGGATGTCCCTGGCACTGGGGTGGGGCCGGCGAATGTGGATCCCTTGTTGGACTAGAAGCGACAAAGCCGGCTGCCTGTCGGGCAGGGCGTAAAGCTTGACCAGCATGTCAGCCATGTGGATCTCCGATAAGAACGCCTACCGCGCCGGGAAGAAAGCAACGTTGCCAAGCTGTTCGAGCTCGGCCGCAAAAGTCGATTGCGGCCAGGCCAAAGCGCGCGCCAGGTAACGGCGCAGTCGCTGATTAGGCGGCAGGCTGTTGATCATCCAGCCTTCCCACTGCGCGGCTTCCGCCAAACGCAGCCCCTGGTTCAGAATGACGGTTAACCAGAAAATCGGAAAGAGTGCTTGATACAGATGCACGCGGCGCGGCAGTCCGGCATCGCGCGCGGCCCGCTCAGCCACATAGGGCTGCAGGAAGGCCTGCCACTCATCCGGTGCGAGCAGATCCTCTTGATTGGGGTGGGTCAGGATATCCGCCAAATCACGTGCCGGGTCGCGCAGCCCGCTGTCTTCCCAGTCAATCAGGCCAATCCGACCATCCGGCCGCTGGATGACGTTGGCAAAGCGCGGATCGGCGCGGCAAAAGCAGAGCACGGGCTGACTATGGGCCAACTCGTCAACGACCTCGCGCCTGCGCTCGAGCAAGCCCAGGCACAATTCGGCTGCCCGTTGTCCGGGCGGGTATGCGGCCTCGACCCAATCCGAGTAGGCGCCGAAGGCGCCCTGCAGCCTGGCGGCGATCTGGTCGAGCGGTTGCTCGTGGCCGTGTGACAGCCATGGCTTCGCCGCAGCCGCCGAATTCATCGTCAGCCAGGTTTCCGCTAACCCGGCCAGGCCAGCCGCCGTGGGGCGGCGTCGGTCCCACATGTCGCCGGCCATATATTCGTAGATGACCACGGGCCCCAGGGTGGGGTCATGGAAAATGGGCTGCGGGGCAATATCGAAGGGAGCGAGCAGGCGCAGCGCCTGGAACTCGCGGGCAGCGGCGACGTGCTGCTCCGCCGGCAGCAGATACTCCTTGATGATGAGATGCCGCGCGCCGTCCCAGGCGTCATATAAGCGATTGGCTTGAATCTCAAGCGGCAAGCGCGGAATTATCCGCGCGGTGGCGCTCGCCAGGCCGGCGGCTTGGATGGCTAGGGCCGGCAGGGTAGCGGGCATGTTTTCTCTGCAACGAAGACAAGGTGCGGATGATGGGTGAGTGGGCTTGCTTTGTTTGACGAGCGGCTGGTGCGTAAGGCGGGCGCACACACAGGTGCGCAAGGCGGGCGCACACGCAGGTGCGCCCCTACTGTCAATGCGACCGGCTAGCGGGCCTAGTTGCTGTTCTTGCGCCCGCACTCGTGCCCGCAGTGCGCGGTCAGGGTGACGTGCAGGCTGTGCTCGTCAAAGCCCATGGCGCGCACGGCGGCGTTGAGCGGGAAGGCAGCGGCCCCGTTGAGACTGGAGATCTGGCCGCAGTCGAGGCACAGCACCGACAGACGCTGCTCGTCGCCGGCGTGCACCTGGTAAAAGCGCTCGCCGCTGCTGCCGGGCATGGCCTCCAGCCAGCCCATGTCGCAAAAGGTGGCCAGGTTGCGATAGACGGTCGATAGATTGGTGTCCAGGCGGGCGCGGCGCGCGCGCTGATAGATTTCGTCGGCGGTCAGCGGGGCCTCAGCGCGCAGCAACAGCCCCACCAGCCTGCGGCGCGGCGCGGTCAGGCGGTGGCCGCGGGCGCGCAATGTGTCCAGGATTTCGTTTTCGGTCATGGCACGGTCTCCACCCGCAGGCTGCGGGCCAGCTCCGTGCCGATGACGTGCTCGGTGCCGTTGGCGTGAATGCGCAGCGGGCCATTGAATGGGGCGCGGCCCAGCACGCGCAGCGGCACGCCGGGCACCAGGCCCAGCTCAGCCAGGTAGCGCAGCTTCTCGCCGTCGTCGGTTTTCACCCGGCGCAGCACCGCGCCGGCGCCCACCGCCAGCTCCCCCAGCGGCGTGTCGTGCGTGGCGGCCATTTGGCCATCCTTGGTCGGGATCGGATCGCCGTGCGGGCATTGGGTGGGGTGGCCAGCCAGCGCATCCATGCGGTCCTCGAAGGCATCCGAGATCGTCAACTGCAAGCCATGTGATTCCTCGTGCACCTCGTCCCAGCCAAAGCCCATCACCTTGACCAGGAAGACCTCCAGCAGGCGGTGACGGCGGATCGAGCGCAGCGCCTCACGCTCGCCGGCCGGCGACAGTTTAACGCCTTGGTAGGGCACGTGGGTGAGGAAACCGAGCTGGTCGAGCCGGCGCAGCATGCGGGCCACCGCTGAGGAGGACACTTCCAGGCGCTCGGCCAGGGCGGAGGTGGTCACCCCCTCTGGGCTGCGTTCCAGGCGGTAAATCTCCCCCAGATACTCGCGCTGCATCGGACTGATCTTCACAGGTTTACCCGGGTCAACTTTCTGCTAGACGCCACTCAACATCCAGGATGTACCCGGATATTGACGGCCACAGGTGTGACATTATGATAATGATAGCGCTAATGCATATGATTCGCAATAAGCGTTTAGCTGCTGCATTCCATCAACTGCCCAATCGTGTGGCGCGCACCCGCCGCTGGCGCCTGTAAGCAGGGAAATCAAGGATGTTTTGGCCGAATTGGATGCCGTGGCCAGACGATTGTCTGGCCACG
>JAYTFQ010000246.1:0-2511 GCA_043734225.1 Anaerolineales bacterium
TGACGTCCGACTTCTGAATTCTGTTCAAACAGCCCCGCCTTGATTAGCGCCTGAAACCCATTGCACACGCCCAGCACCGGCTTGCCGCTGCCCACAAAGGTGCGCATCTCGTCCGCCAGTGCGGTGTCAAAGTCCAGCGCCAATAACTTTCCGGCGCCCAGAGCATCCGCGTAGGAGAAGCCGCCGGGCACCACCAGCATCTGGTAACCCGCCAGCGAGACCCGTCCCGTGGTCAGTTCGGCCAGCGGCACAATCTCGGCCTGCGCGCCGGCCAGTTCCAGCGCCAACGCCGCTTCCTGGTCGCGGTTGCTCCCGGCCGCCAGCAACACCAGGGCATGTGGCTGCGGGCTCATGCCTAATCGGCCCCCAGCCAGGCGGCGCACAACTGCGTCAAAGGCAGCGCAATCGCTGTATGTCCCCCCACGGTGATGCTGAGTTGAGTATCCTCAGTCACCACGCCCACCCGGGCCAACGGCAAACCGGCGAAGTGTGCCTCGAAGTTGGCTTGCAGCGCGGGGGGTACTTCGACCAGCAGTCGGCCGTTGGATTCGCTGAATAGCGCCGCCACTGCTTCGCCATCCGTCAGGTTCAGCGCCAACCCCAGCCGCCCGCCAATGCACATCTCGGCCGCCGCCACCGCCAGCCCGCCTTCGCTCAGGTCGTGGCAGGCGCGCACCTCGCCGGCCCGCATGGCGGCGTGCAGCGCCCGGTACAGCGCTGGGGCCGCGTCCGCCGGCGCCGGCACGGCGCCGCCCGCGCCAGTGACCAGTCCCCAATGGCTGCCGCCGGTCTCGTCGCGGGTCTCGCCCAACAAATAGAGCGCATTGCCCGGCGTTTTCAAATCCATCGTCACGGCCTGGCTCACGTCCTCAATCAGGCCGATGGCGGAGATCAGCAGGGTGGGGGGGATGGCGTGCCGCCGCCCGTCCGGCCCGCGATATTCATTGTTGAGCGAGTCCTTGCCCGAGATAAAGGGCGCGCCGTAGCGCAGCGCCGCGTCATGGCAGCCGCGCGCCGCCTCCACCAGGCTCCCTAGCGTCTCGGGCCGGTTCGGGTCGCCCCAGCAGAAGTTATCCAGTAGCGCAATCCGCGCCGGGTCAGCGCCCACGGCCACCGCGTTGCGGATGGCTTCGTCCACCACGCTCAACGCCATGCGGTAGGGATCAAGCTTCCCAAATTCGGCGTTGATGCCGTTGGAGAGCACAATGCCGCGCAGGCCGCGCGTGCCGGCTGGCTTGAGCACACACGCATCCGATGGGCCGTCGTTGTGCGCGCCGGTGAGCGGCTTGACCACCGTGCCGCCCTGCACCTCGTGATCATACAATCGGATCACCGCGGCTTTGGTAGCGATGTTGGGATGTGCCAGCAGCTTGAGCAGCATACCGTTGTGGTCGCTTTCCGGCGCAGCGCCGCGCGCCGCCGCGGGCGCGGCTTCGATGCGCGCGCTCAACCGGCGCTGCGGCCGCCCGCCGTGCAGGAAGTCATTTGGCAGGTCGAGCACCAGCCTGGAACCGTAGTAGACCCGCAGCCGGCCATCGGCGGCGAAGGCGCCCAGGTTGGTCACCTCCACCCCAAATGTCGCGCACAGCTCATTCAGCGCCGCCAATGACTCGTCCGGCACGGCCAACACCATGCGCTCTTGCGCCTCCGAGAGCCAGATTTCCCATGGCGCCAGGCCAACATATTTTAGCCGCGCCTGCTGCAAATCAACGGCTACGCCGACCTCTGAAGCCATCTCGCCCACCGCCGACGACAGCCCGCCCGCCCCGCAATCGGTGATGGCGTGATACAGGCCCTGGTCGCGCGCCCGCACAATCACGTCGATCAGGCCCTTTTCCACAATCGGGTCGCCGATCTGCACCGACGCCCCGGCCACCGCGCCTGTCTGCGCGTCCATCGGCAGCGACGAGAACGTGGCCCCGCGCAGGCCATCGCGCCCGGTGCGCCCGCCCAGCACGATGGCGTGGTCGCCCGCCTGCGCGCCACGCGGGTGTTTTCCGCGCGGCGCCAGCCCCACGCAGCCGCAGAACACCAGCGGGTTGGCCGTAAAGCCCGGATCGTACACGATAGCGCCGTTGACCGTGGGCAGTCCAATTTTGTTGCCATAGTCCTGAACCCCGGCCACCACCCCCGAGCGCAGCCGGCGCGGCGGCAGCACGCCCTCCGGCCAATCGCGCGGGTCCAGGTCCGGCGGCCCAAAGCACAGGATATCCGTGGCGGCGATGGGCTTGGCCGACACGCCCAGCACATCGCGGATCACCCCGCCCACGCCTGTATTGGCTCCCCCAAACGGCTCGATGGCCGACGGATGGTTATGTGTCTCCACCTTGAACGACACTTCGTACTCGTCGTCAAATTCGATGATGCCCGCATTGTCCTCAAACGCCGAGATCACCCATGCCGCGTCGATTTCGTTCGTAGCGGCCCGAATATAAGTGTTCAGCAACCCATTGATGGCGGACGGGTATTTGACAAGTGGCAATTGGTGATTGGCAATCTGGTCAACGGGTC
>JAYTFQ010000247.1:0-3534 GCA_043734225.1 Anaerolineales bacterium
GCCGCCTCATGCGAGCGGGCCACTCGGTGGTGGCGTTCGATTTGAGCCAGGAGGCGGTGCAGGCACTGGCGGCCGATGGCGCCGTGGGAAGCACCTCTCAGGCGGACTTTATCGGCAAGCTGGACAAGCCGCGCGCGGTGTGGCTGATGGTGCCGGCCGGCATCGTGGATCGGGTGATTGCGTCGCTGGTGCCGTTGTTGGAGCCGGGCGATGTCCTGATTGATGGGGGCAATTCCTATTACCAGGACGACCTGCGCCGCGCCGGCGAGCTGAAGGCACACGGCCTGCATTTCGTGGACGTGGGCACCAGCGGCGGGGTGTATGGCCTGGAGCGCGGCTTTTGCCTGATGATCGGCGGCGAGCCCGAAGTGGTGCAGCGGCTGGACCCAATCTTCGCTACCTTGGCCCCCGGCCAGGCTTCGGCGCCAGCGACCCATGGGCGCCCGCCCGGTCAGGGCACGGCCGACCAGGGTTATCTGCACTGCGGGCCCAATGGCGCGGGGCACTTCGTCAAGATGGTGCACAATGGCATCGAATACGGCATGATGGCCGCCTACGCGGAGGGGCTGAACATCCTGGGCCACGCCGGCATCGGCCACCAGCAGCATCAGGTGAACGCCGAGACCGCGCCGCTGCGCCACCCCGAGTTTTATCAATATAACCTGAACCTGGGCGAAGTAGCCGAGGTGTGGCGGCGCGGCAGTGTAGTGGCCTCCTGGCTGCTCGACCTGACCGCTGTAGCCCTGCGCGAGGACCCAGACCTGTCGTCCTTCAGCGGCCGGGTGTCGGATTCGGGCGAGGGCCGCTGGACGATCGCGGCCGCCATCGACGAGTCGGTGCCGGTGCCGGTGCTGAGCGCGGCGCTCTACGATCGCTTCAGCTCGCGCGGCGAGGCGGACTATGCCGACAAGCTGTTGTCGGCCCTGCGGCTGCAATTTGGCGGGCACCAGGAACAGGCGCCGGCCGCACCCAAGGGTGCGGCATGACCAAGCAAGCTGATGCCTTCGTGTTCTTTGGCGCCACGGGCGACCTGGCGTACAAGCAGATTTTCCCGGCCATTCAAACCCTGATCAAGAAGGGTATGTTGGACATGCCGATTATCGGCGTGGCCAAATCGGGCTGGACGCTAGAGCAAGTGACAGCGCACGCCCACCAAAGCCTGACCGAACATGGCGGCGTGGACGAAGCCGCCTTCACCAAGCTGGCGGCCAACTTCAAATACGTGGACGGCGACTACAGCGATCCGGCCACCTTTCAGCAATTGCGCCAGGCCCTGGGCGGCTCGGCCTGCCCGCTGCATTACCTGGCCATTCCGCCCAGCCTGTTTGGCGCGGTGGTGGCCGGGTTGGCCGCCTCGGGCAGCGGCGCTGGCGGGCGCATCGTGGTGGAAAAACCGTTCGGGCGCGATCTGGCCTCGGCCCAACTGCTGAACCGCACCCTGCACCAGTACTTCGACGAAAGCAGTATCTTCCGCATTGATCACTACCTGGGCAAGGAGCCGGTGCAGAACCTGCTGTTCTTCCGCTTTGCCAATACCTTTTTGGAGCCCATCTGGGATCGACGCTATGTCGACAACATCCAGATCACCATGGCCGAAAACTTCGGAGTGGCCGGGCGCGGAAAGTTCTATGAGGAAGTGGGCACCATCCGGGATGTGGTGCAGAACCACCTGCTGCAAGTTGCGGCGCTGTTAACAATGGAGGCGCCGTCGCGCCAGGACATCGACTCGTCGCGCGACCAAAAAGCGGTGCTGCTCAAGTCGATCCGCCCGGTGGAGCCGGCGGATGTGGTGCGCGGCCAGTACCGCGGCTATCGCGCGGAGGCGGGCGTGGCGGCGGATTCGCGCGTGGAGACCTTTGTGGCCATGCGCCTGTTTGTGGACACCTGGCGCTGGGCGCACGTGCCGATCTACATCCGGGCCGGCAAGAACCTGCCCATGACCACCACCGAAGTGCGCGCTGAGCTAAAAAGCCCGCCGCGCTCGGTGTTCGGCAAGAATGGCGGGTCGCAGCCCAACCACTTCCGCTTCCGGCTGAGTCCCGACGTATTCATCTCGCTCAACGCGCAGGCGAAAGCCCCAGGTGAGCACATGCACGCCGACCCGGTGGAGCTGGTAGCGCGGCACCAATCGGGCGACGAGATGCAGCCATATGTGCGCCTGCTGGGCGACGCGCTGCATGGCGACGCGTCGTTGTTCACGCGCGAGGATATGGTCGAGGCCGCCTGGCGCATCGTCAATCCGGCGCTCGATTCAGACAGTATGCCCTTCAGCTATGAACCCGGCACCTGGGGTCCAGAAGAGGCCAATCAGATCACGGCCGCGGATGGCGGCTGGCACGCGCCGGCGGCGGTGACCGCGCCGACCAACCCGCCGGCCGCACCTGCCGCGCCCGCCGCCTGATCACACGGGGCGCCGTGGCGACCAGCGACATCTAGATTCGACGACTGCCTGCCATCGCCGAGCGCGAGATCGAAGGGCTGAGCGAGGCGTTGATCGACTTAATTCGGGTTGGCCACCACGTAGAAAAAATCCCGATCGAACGAGCGCAAATAGCGGTCGTCGTTCTTCATGCCGTCCATGAGCAACTGCGAGGCCGAAACCCCAGCGTTGTAATGGATGGCTTCAAAGTTAACCCAGTAGTCGTTGATATCGAGTTGGATGGCGTTGGCGGCGCCGGTGTTGGCCATGACCGCCGCCAGGGTGGGTAAGGTTAAGAACGGGCCGCCGACGTAAAACAGCGTGTGTCCATCGGCGCTGAGACCAATACCCGAGCGCCAGGTGGCGGTGTCGCCGCCGACGGTGTAGCCCCAATCTTCGGGTGACGGATCGGCGGTGTGTGGATTGATCTGGCGGTTCTGCACAATCAACGGACCGTTTTGGCGCCAGTTGCGCAAACCATCCGCGTAAAAAATGCTGCCGGCCGCATCTCCCCAAGGCCCGAGGGCCACCCGACCATTGTCATATATGGCCACTGTGCCCAAGCCATCGCGCGGGGCCAGCAGCACCACACCGTTGATCATCACGCCGAATTGCCCGTGGCGTGTGCGGAAGCCGCCGTTAAAGGCCGCCACCAACGAACCGGATTTAACATCGCTGAGCGGGATGCGGCCAGGGCGGTTGATTTGCAGGGTGGGGTCGAAGGCGACCGGCTCGACGGAGCCGAGCACATAGCGCAGGCGGGTGGCGGTCAGATCAATCGCCACGATGGCCGCTTCGGCGTAAGGGCGCTGAGGATCAGGCTGTAGAAAGGTGCGGAAGCCAACGGGCTGCCCGGCCGGGCTGCTCATGAAAATGGACCAAGCCCCCTCCCCGGCTACCTGGCCCATCGGCTTGAGCGGGGCGGGCTGGTTGGTCGGCGCGGGCGTGGCCGTGGGCGGCGCGGGGGTGGGGGTGTCCGCTCGAAGGTCCCCGCCGGGTGTGGCGGAGGCGGTGGGCAAGGGATTGGCGCCGGTGGCGCCGGAGGCCGGGCTGGCCGTGCTGGTGAACGACCGCGCGACGAGGGCGGGCGTGACGCTGGCAAATGGCGCCTGGGG
>JAYTFQ010000248.1:0-4126 GCA_043734225.1 Anaerolineales bacterium
CAGCACCTGCTCGAACGCGTACCGATAGCGCCGGTCGGCCCTGGCCATCTGGATGGCGGCCAGAATGTTGCCATCGGAGCGCACCGAGTAGTTGGCATATGTATCATGCCAGTCGGTATCCCAATGTGAGAAAGGCACCACAAAGACCACGCGGTCGGCCTGGGCGATCAGGGCCTGGGTGTCAGCATCCAGGTTAGGCGAGACGACAGCGGGGGTGGCGCTGGGCGCCGCCGTTGGCGTGGGGGCCGGCCGCAGGCTGGCGCAGGCCGCCAGCAGCAACAGGCCGCCTGCCAGAGCAGCCAAACCTGGACGACGGGTGCGAACACTTAGCCTGGCCATATGTCTTACGCGCCTCGCTCACACATCATCACGCACCACGCACCACGCGTGAGCATCATACCCGATGTGTGACGCCAGCGGCCGGCCTTACCCCAACAAGATCGGCAGCAGCACGCCGAGCCCCAGAAAGAATAACCATAGTGCCGGGGCCGGCGTGCCCACGGGCCGCCGGCGGCGCTGCGCCTGGGCCGCCAGGCGCGGGTCGAGCAACAGCCAGGCGGCGTGTCGGCGTTCCAGGTATAGGAACAGCAGCGCGGTGGCCGCGCCGTAGACCAGGTGGCCGATCAGCGAAGGCAAGAACGAACCTGCCACCGCCGTCGTCCAATGAAAGGTGCCGCCGAGCAGGATGGGCAAGATGGTCAGCGGCCCCAAGAACCACCAGATCAACCCATACACCAGCCCCCAGGCCACCCCCGAGCCGACATTGGGCGCCTCGTTCTGGAACAAGAGCCCATAGCTCATGCCAATCAGCGCGCCGATGACCAGATGCACCGCGAAGCCCAGCACGGGCGAGCTGCCGTGGACGATGGCCGCCACGGTCGGCAGAAAGCCAACCGCGGCCATGATCAAGCTGAATAGAAAACTGCCCAACAGGCTGGCCAGCACCCCCCAGCCCAGCGAGTTCAGCAGGCGCACCCCCGAGCCTTCGGGCTCGCGATTGATCGGGTCACTACTGATGAAAAAACCCACCCACAGCCGGTCTACGGCGGCATACACCAGGCCGACGATCAGGCCATAGATGATGTGGCCGACCAGCGAGCCAAACAGGTCGGCGGCGTGCTGCACCGACCAGTCGAGCGGCTGCAGCAGAATTAGCGGCAGCAGGGTGAGCGGCCCAATAAACCACCACAGCAGGCCGTAGGCGGCGCCCCAGCTCAGGCTGGAGCCAAAGCCGCGCAGGTCAAGCTGAAACAGCAGCCCGAAGCTGACCCCGATCACCACGGCGATGGCAAAATGGGTGAGCACGCCCACTTCGCGCGACTCCGAGCGCACCAGGCTGGCCACCAACGGAAAAAAGTTGGCCTGCTCCATCCACTTGCCAAAAGCCCAACCGCCGAGCAGCCCGGCCAGCCCACCCACGATAATCGCCCGCGGCCAGCTAAAGGCGGGCCGCTCGGCATCCGGCTGGCGCCAGGCATGCCAACCGCCCACCACTAGCCCCAGCGGCAGGCCATAGCAAATGAGGTAGGCCACCAACTCCGGGAAGTGCGCGCGCGCCGTATCCAGCATGCCCATGGCGGGCATGCCGCCGGCCACCACCGGCAAAATGCCGGCCGGGATGGCCAGCCAGAGCAGAAAGGCAAAGGCGGCGCTCCACATCAGGCCGGCGCCGGGCGTGGTGGCGCGCGCCGCCACCAGCAGGCCAAACACCGCGCCGTACAGCGCGCCAAACACGGGGCCGGTCACGACATTCGCCAGCCCTAACCCCATGCACACCGCGCCGCCCGCGGCGCCCACGATGGCGCCCAGGGCCATGGGCACCGGCAAGGCCGGCGCGCGAACCCCGGCTGCCAGGTCAATGCTGGTCATGTTTGGTTGGCTCTCCAGGCGGGCGTGGCTGTCTCAATTGAATTCAATTGTCTGCACGATATCACGCGGGAAAAATAGCTCGATGACCCAGTCGATCATCACGCGCACCTTGCGTTCGAAGCCGGGCAGCTTGGACAGATAGATGCCGCGCCACAAAAACCAGGCCAGCAAGCCCGAGAAGCGCAGCGTGCGGCCTTTGGTGAAGGGGATGGACAGCTCGGCGCAGGCATGGTGATGGCCCAGCACACACAAGGTGCCCAGCGAGTCGAAGTGAAACATTTTCAGCGGCCGGCCGCGCAGGCTGGCGTACAGGTTATAGGCCACGGTGCTGGCCTCGCGCAGCGCGAACTGCGCCGTGGGCGGGCATGGCTCGCCCGAGCGCCCGTCGATGACGGCGGCGCAGTCGCCCAAGGCCCACAGGTGCGCGGCGCCCTTAACCGCCAGGGTCTTTTCCACCAGCACCGCCCCGCGCCGGTCGCGCTCCACCGGCAGGCTGGCCATCAGCGGGTTGGGCGCCGTGCCCGCCGTCCACACCAGGGTGGCGGTCCGGATCGTCTCTTTGCTGGCCAGCGTCACCAGGCCGGGCTCAGCGGCGGCCACGCGGTCCTTCAGCTTGAAGGTCACGCCGCGCCGGCGCAGGCCGTCCAGCGCATAGGCGGCCAGGCTGTCGCTCAACTCGGGCAGAATGCGGTCACGCGAGTGGATGAGCACCAGGCGCAGGTCTTGCGGGCCGAGGCTGGGGTACACCGCCAACATGCCGCGGGCAAAATCGTTCAGGGCGCCGATCAGCTCCACCCCGGCAAAGCCGCCGCCGGCCACGGCAAAAGTCAGCAGGCCGGCGCGCTGATCGGGGTCGGGCTCGTGGCTGGCGCGCTCGAACATATCGATGACATGATTGCGGATCCGCATGGCATCAATCAGGCTCTTGAAGTCGAATGAGTTCGGCTGCACACCGGGCAGGCCCATGGTGTTCGACACCGCGCCCAGCGCCAGCACCAGCTCGTCGAAAGGCACGGTCCGCGCCGGCGAGCGCGCGTCGGCGGCCACATGCACCACCCGCTCGGCCAGGTCAATTTGCTCCACCCGGCCGCGCATAAAGGTAGTGCGATGCAGGCTGGTTCGCAGGGGACTGCTGATGTGGGTCGGCTCCAGGCTGCTGCCGGCCACCTCGGCCAGCATGGGGGTAAACAGCAGGGCGCTGGTGTCGCTGATGAGAGTGACGCTGACCGAGCGGTCGGCGCCGATGAAGCGCTCCAGATAGTCGGCGGTGGTCATGCCGGCGAACCCGCCGCCCAGGATCAGGATGCGCGCCACGCTGGCCGGCTCGCTGGGCCGGGGCGCCGGCTCCGGGCCCAGCCGAGCCAGCGCCAAATCATTCAGCACCTGGGTCAGGGCGCCCAGCGCGCCGCCATACAGCACCCAGCCCACCAGCGCCGGAAACAGTCCGCGCATGCCGTCGATGGTCCAGGCCGGCATTTGGCCCATGACGACGGGCAGGGCCACGACGTGCAGCAGAGCCCAGGCAGGCACGCCCAGCGCCGCGGCGGTCATCAAGCTATCCACATAGGCATGCGGCGCCGGCCGGAAGGCAATGGCATACCCGACACCCACCAGGGCGCCGGCCACGACCGCCAGCGGCCAGCGCTCAAGGGTCAGCCCCAAAACAAGGCTGCTGATCAGGCCCGCGGTCAGCCCAATCAGAGCTCTACGCCAAAAACGCATCGGTTTGCCTCGAATGGGTTACCGAACAGGTTGGACATCAAATGATTAATCAAGCCGATTCCCTTATAGTAGTCTTACAGGCAGATCTTACGTACTTCTATCGAAGGATAATCCACTTAAGCCTGGTATGCTAGGGTCAGACACCCGAACCGCCAATCTGCGGCGCTGTAATCAGAAGTTAAGAATTAGTCGCAAGAATGGATCTCAAGCATAATGGTAACTGAGTACCGTTCCAGATCATTTTACATAACAGCAAATCGGATCGGATTGTCAATATGAGTGTCACACACGCGCCCAATGCGCCACGCATCCCGGATGATGGCTCGCTGAGCCTGCCTGCTGCCTACACTTTTGTGGACACAGCCGCGCGCGAACGGCAGGCGCCCCAGGGGCCGCGGGTGATCTTTATTGAAGTGACCAACCACTGCAACCTGCTGTGCGAGACCTGCCCGCGCACCTTTGTCAGCTATGAAGAGCCCAAAACCCTGAGCTGGGACAACTTCCTGCGCATTGTGGCGCAGTTTCCCGACATGCA
>JAYTFQ010000249.1:0-3801 GCA_043734225.1 Anaerolineales bacterium
GTTCCACTCCGCCTGCGTCAGGTTGCGCCCGGCGATCAGGCAGGCGCGCTCCGCCAGACCCATGGCCACCACGTCAATCTGGCTGCTGGCGGTGTGCCACAGGGCAATGGTGTGGTCGGCGCCGCCGGAAGCCAGGCTGGTCCCATCCGGGCTGAAGGCCAGCACCAAGACCTGAAAATCATGCCCGATCAGCGCGGCATCCACCGGCTGCCGGCTGGCCACATCCCACAGCCGCAGCGTCCGGTCGGCGCTGGCCGAAGCCAGGGTCCGCCCATTCGGGCTAAAGGCCAGGCTGTTGATGAGGTCGGTGTGCCCGATCAGGCGTCCCAGGCTGACCGGCGGCGTGGCCGACACATCCCACAGCCCAATGTCGTGAACCGAATTGGGGGCGCTGGCCGCCACGGTCTTGCCATCCGGGCTAAACGCCACGCTGGCATTTGTTTTCAACGAGTCCACTTGCAGCGCGACGCGCGACTCGTCCACCAGCGGCGCGCCGATTGGCTGGCCGCTCGCCACGTCCCACAGCCGCACGGATTCGTCCAGTCCGCTGGAAGCCAACCGGGTCCCATCCGGGCTGAAGGCCACCCCGTTCACGCCTTTCGTGTGGCCGATGAGCGGCTGGCCCGCCGGCTGGCCGCTGGCCACATTCCAAAGAAGAATGGTCGTGTCGTCGCTGCCAGCCGCCAGCAGCGCGCCATCCGGGCTGAACGCCACGCTGCTCACCCGGCTGGTGTGGCCCGCCAGCACCGCGCCTGGCGTTGGCACGCTCGCCATTTCCCACAGCTGCACCGTGGCGTTCGACAGCCCCACCGCCAGGATCTTCCCGTCTGGGCTAAAGGCCAGGCTGCTGGGCGTGAGCTGCCCCAGGGACAGCGGCGCCCCAATCGGTTGGTGGGTGGCCGTGTCCCACAACCGGATGCTGCCATCCTGGCTGCTGGAAACCAGCCGCTTGCCGTCCGGGCTAAAGGCCACGCCGTTGACCGAGTCGTTGTGGCCGATGAGGAAACCGCGCAGGTGCGGGCTGTAGGCCAGCACGCTGTGCAGGGTGGTGCGCACCACATATAGATCGGACAGGTGGTCCGCCTGCGCCGCAATCAGCATGCCCAGCGGGATATTATTCGTCACCAGATAGGTGGCCTGGGCGGCCAGTTGGTTGGCGAACGCCAGATTGGACTGCCGCACGGCCTCGTCGCGCTGCGCGCTGACCTGGGTGCCGGCCGCCTGGGCGGCGCCCAGGTTCTGCGCCGATTGCGTGTTGGCGATCTGCGCCGCGCCGGCATTGCGATTGGACTCGACGCCAAAGAAGCCCGCCACCACGGCTGTCAGCAGCGCCAGCACACCCACCGCCGTGATCACCCGATTGCGGGCGCGCAGCCGGCCGGCGGCCGTGGTCTGCTCTGCGGCGCGCCGGGTTTCGGCCTCGGCGCGTTGGCGCTGCGCCTCGGCCAGCGCCTGAGCGGCCGCCAACGCCTGCTGCTGCTGCGCCTCGCGCTGGGCGGCCTCGTGCTCCGCCAGCGTCTGCGATGCCTCCAGAAACTCGCGTTCCACCGCATTCAACGCCAGCTTGTGCGGCGCCCACTCGGCCCACTCCAGCGCCTGCACCAGCTTGGGCCCGCGATACAGCTCGCTGTCGTCATGGTCCAGCGCCGCCCACTCCTGCGCGTCCTCGGTCACGCGCCGGTGCAGCCGCAGGCCCTCGCGATCCTCGCTTAGCCAATGCCGCAGCGTGGGCCACTCGCGGATCAGCGCTTCGTGCGCCACCTCCACCACGCCCTCGTCCTGGGTGATCAGCCGCGCATCGCTCAATGTCTTCAGCACGGCGGCGACGGAGCCGCCAGTGGAATCGGTCTCGCCCGCGGCGTTGTTCCCGCCCGCATCGGCGCTGCTCGCCACGTCCGCCGGCCGCCCGCCGGCCGGCAGCAGCTCGGCCAGCGCCACGCGCCGGCGCGTGTCCTGGGTGCCCTCGCCCAGCTCGGTCAGCCGCAGAAAAATGCTGCGAGCGATGGCCTGCTCCTCGGGCGCCAGGGATTGGTAAACGGTCTCGGCCGTGGTCGCTATGGCGCCCTGCACCCGGCCGGCCTCGGCGTAGCTGCGCAGGGTGAGGGTGCGGCCGCGCCGGTGCTGCCAGGTGGCCAGCAGCGCGTGCGACAGCAGCGGCAGCGCCCCGGGCGCGTCGCTCACATCGCGCAGGATCTGGTCCACCAGCCCCGGCTCAAATTCCCATCTGCCGCGCCGCGCCGGCAGCTCCACCGCCTGGCGCAGCTCATCGGCCGCCATCGGCCCAATGTACACCTGCTGGGTGGCCAGCGCCTCGCGCAGCTCGGCGTAGGCGGCGCAGTGCATATAAAAGTCGGCCCGCAGGGTGATGAGCACGCTCACTGGCCCGCTGGCCGCCGGGTCCGCCGCCCGCAGCAGGTTACTAATGAAGGCCTGCCGTTCCGCCTCGGCGCGGCACAGGGTGAACAGCTCTTCAAACTGATCCACCACCAGCAAGAGCCGCGCGGGAGCCGGCTCGGTAGGGGCGTTCAACCCACGCACGATTTGGCCTTGGCCAAATTGCGTCGTGGGCAAGTGTTGAACGCCCCTACTCCCCGCGCCCCCGCTCGCCAGGCGGCGCGCATACCGATGAAGCGCCCGCTCGTCGTGCGCCAGATCGTCGATGAGATGGGTTGTGCTGGTCACCGGCTCGCCGGAGCGCGTCAGGCTGACGGCCAGCGCTTCCAGCGGGTGGGCGGTGGGGGTGAGCAGGTAGATGGGGCTGAAGCGTGGGCCCGGCGTGCCCGGCAGACGTAGTGCGGGGACGACGCCGGCGCGCACGATGGATGACTTGCCGCTGCCCGAAGCCCCCACCACGGCCAGGAAGCGGCCCGGGCCGGCCAGCCGCGCCACCAATTTCTCGGCCAGCGCCTCGCGCCCAAAAAACCAGGCCGCGTCGGCCTCGTCATAGTGGCGCAGGCCCTTAAACGGCGATTCCCCCGGCGCGGGCACCTGGCCGGCCAGGCTGGAGCGGGCCGGGGCCGCCGGCTGACCCGCCACCGCAAGTTGGGCCACCGCCGACGGCTGACCCACCGCCGCGGTATCGGCGCCCAGCAGCCCCAACTCCCTGGCGCGCGTCAGCGCCTGGCGCTTGCTGTTAACCCCCAGCTTTCCATAAACATTTGCAATGTGGAACTTGACTGAGCTAATCGCCAGTTGCAGCTGCTCGGCGATTTCAGGCGCGGAAAAGCCTTCGTCTAAATAGACGAGGATTTCTTGCTCGCGGCGGGTGAGCGGCTCACCCGGGGGCGTTTCTAGATTATCGGCTGTGCCATCCATGGCCCAGTCCCCCGCTGTGTTTTCGGCCCGAAGTCTGCTGGATTATACCCGCACTAGCTGAAAAGGATGGCGAAACCTATCCTTTTTTGCGCCTAATGGCTGAAATCCCCCTCCAAATACCCGTTCTTCCGTCGGGCGACTGCCGGCCCCTCAAACCCCATATTGACGCTCACAAAACAGCCAGTGGTTGGCCCGGCCGCAGTGCCAGGCCCACACCACCCAGATCGAAAGGCAGCCCATGAAAAAAGTCGTGTTCGCCAGCCTGAGCCTGATCGTCCTGGCGGCAGTCGGCCTGATGGTGTCCAATTTCGTTTCGTCAGCCAGGCCCGCCACTCTCCCTCAGGCGTCTGCCAGCCACACAGTGCCGGCCAGCCTGCCCACCACCCTCCAGAACGCCGCCCGATTGGCGACCAGCGACAACGGCCAAAGACCGCCCACCCCCAGCGCTGACCCGTTGCTCATCCAGATGCCAGACGCGGGCCTCAA
>JAYTFQ010000250.1:0-4917 GCA_043734225.1 Anaerolineales bacterium
CCAAGGCCCTGGATGGCACCCGCCCAGTGCTGGACTCGTCGGGCTATTCACACCGCGTGCCCGAGACCGATGTTTACGACTCGCACGACTACGACCAATCGCTCGAGACCTTTGGGCAGCGCCATGCCGGGGCCGCCAACGGGCAGCCGTTCATCAATACCTACTACACCGACCAGAAGCCTATTTCGGTGGACTATCGCGACCAGCCGTATTTTGTCAGCGAGTTTGGCGGGATGCTGTGGCGCGCGGACGCCGGCCCGGACGAACAGGCCTGGGGTTATGGCCAGCAGCCGCGCACATTGGACGAGTTCTACCAGCGTTTCGAGGGGTTATGCGCCGCGCTGCTGAACAACCCACGCATGTTTGGCTATTGCTACACCCAGCTCACCGATGTCTATCAGGAGCAGAACGGCATCTACACCTTCGACCGCCGCGCCAAGTTTGATCTGGCCCGGCTGCGCGCCATTCAGCAGCGCACGGCGGCGATTGAAGGCTGACGGTAAATGCTCGCGCTCGTCAGCGAAGTCCTATGAAATCGTTTGAGAAATCGAGTGTAGCAGGGTAGTCGATGAAATCGACTTCCCTGCTACACTCGATTTCTCAAGGAATCTCTATGCGGCGGTTGTGCGCGGCGCGCCAGTTTCCAGCCAGCTGATCTCTTCCGCCGTCAGGCTCAATTCCAGCGCGGCGGCGTTTTCGGCAAACTCGGCCGCGGTCACGCAGCCAACCAGCGCATACAGGTTCAGCGGTTGGTTCAGGATGTAGGCCAGCGCGATCTGGGAGGCGCTCAAGCCTTTTTCCTGTCCCAGTTGTTGGGCGCGTTCCAGCCGCTGAAAGTTGGCCTCGTCGCCGTAGGCGCGGGCGGTGGTCGGGTCCGGGCCTTGCAGCAGGTCCTTCAAATTGTCGCGCCGAAAGCGGCCGGAAAAGAAGCCGCCGGCCAGGCTGGACCAGGTGAGCAGCGGCATTTGTGACTGCGCGTATGAAGCCCGTTCCGGTGCGCCGGCCTCGCCGCTGATGCTCACGCAGCCGGGCCAGGGCGCCTCGCGCTGCACGGCCAGGCTGAAGTTCGGGCTGCTGAGCACAAACGGCAGCAAGCCGTGCGCGGCGGCATAATCGTTCGCTTCCGCGATCCGCTCGGGCGACCAGTTCGAGCCGCCAAACGCCCGGATGCGGCCGGCCTGGTGGTGCTCGTTGAGCACATCCACCAGCGGCCCCACCGGCAGGGCTGGATCGTCGCGATGCAGCAGATACAGGTCGATGTAGTCCGTCCGCAGCCGCGCCAGCGAGTCGTGCAGGTCGGAGGTGATATCGAACGGCGTCACCCGCGCCCGGTCCGCGTTGGGATGCGCGCCCTTGCTGACAATGACCACCTGCTCGCGCACGCCGCGCGCGCTGACCCACTGGCCCAGCATGCGCTCACTGTCGCCGCCGCGATACACATGCGCCGCGTCGAAGGTATTGCCGCCCTGCGCCAGCACACCGTCCAGAAGCGCCATCACGGCCTCCGGCGTGGTTTTGTCGAGCATGGTGGTGCCCTGGGCCAGCCGCGCCACGGGCTTGTCGACGCCGGGTAACGTGCCATATTTCATGTGGGTCTCTCGCAGCTAAAGTTGGATAAGGTCCAACTGGCCGAGGGTGGGTTCCGCGCAGCAGAACCAATCCTCGGTCAGGCGGGGTACGGTTGGGCTGGGCAGCGCCGCGACGGGCCAGGCGGCCGGCGGCTCGCGGCCGGCCGCGGCGTAGGCCACGGCCGCGATTTGGGCGTGCGTCGCGCGCGCCGGTTCGGCGCGCGCCTCGGCGCCGGCCACCAGCGCCGACACGGCGGCATGCAGCTCGTCCATGCGCGGATCCGGGTGCTGCCAGCCATAACTGAAGTTAGCGGCCTCCAGCGGGCCGAGCCACTCAGCGGCATCCGGCATCTCAGCCAGCGCCGAGTGCGGCGGCACCAGCAGCCGCACGCTCATTTGCACCGGCCGGAAGTTCTCTTCCAGGCCGCCCGCCCGGATGAAGTCCACCAGGACCAAGTAATCGTCCAAGGTCGTCCAGGGCGTAAAGGCGACCAGCGTGGCCTGCACGGCGATGCCGGCCCCCGCCAGCACCGCCAGCGCTTCGGCCACATCGGCGCCGATGTGGCCTTTATCCAGCCGCGCCAGCACCGGGTCGCTCAGCGATTCCACCGCGGTCGTCATGAAGGTGCAGCCCAGCGCGGCAAACTCGGGGAATAGCCGCCGGTGCTCCAGGATATGTTCCACCTTAGCCGTAAAATCAAAGGTCACCTGCGGGAACTCGGCGTGCAGTACCCGCGCTATCCGCAATGAATGGGTGGGGCCATTTAGAAAGTCGGCGTCGCCAAACACGATATGCTGGGCGCCGGCCGCGATTTGCTGGCGCGCATCGGCCAGCACGGCCTCCACTGGAACGACCAGCATGCGACCGTGGTAAATGGGCACAATTGGGCAGTGGCGGCATAGGTGCTGGCAGCCCTTGGTGGCTTCGGTGTAGCCCACCAGTTGGGGCGCGACAGGGCCCACATAGCGTGTGTACGCTTCCAGCGGCGGCAATGGCGCGCGGTTGGGCAGCGTCGGGGTGGGACGCTCCAAACTGGGCTGGCTCTCGTGGCCCAACGTAGTCACCCCCGCCAGCCCGGCCGGGTCGGTCCCAGCCAAGATGGCCTGTGCCAGGCGCGCCAGGGGCGCCTCGGCCTCGCCGCCGATGACCGAGTCCGCGCCATGCGTCAGCAGATAGTCGCGATTGAGCCAGGCATACAGCCCGAAGAAGCAGATGTGCGCGCGCGGATTGAGCGCTCGCACGCGCCGCCCGGCCTGGACCCCCAACCGGAGCGCGGTCTGCATGGGCGTGGCGATGGCCACGACACGCGCCGCCCGCGCCGCGCGCGGATCCAACGGCTGCACCGCCAGGTCCATGGCCGCGGCTGGCAGGCCGGCCGCGCGCAGCGCGCCCAGCGGCCCGGCCACCTCCAGCGGCTGATGGCCTAACTCATAGCAGGATATTAGCAGAATCTGGGGGACAGGCATAATCGGGTGCTACTCCAGCGAACTGGGCCGACGGGTATTGCGTGAGCGGCATCGAAATGCGCGGCCCGGCCAGCTCGCAGAAACGATCTGCGCACCGATTGGGCGCGGCAGGGCGGGCCGGTTCCTGTGAGCGGTTAGGCGGCCGGTTGTGTGAGGTCGGGCCAGAGCTAGCTCTCGGGCTGCCAGGCAGCCGGCGGCGACCTCAGTCATCCGCTCACGGCTTTCTTCACCAGCACGCCAATCCTGGCCTCGTCCGCGGCAGTCAACTTCGTCAGCGCGTAGGCCACCGGCCAAAAGGCGCCGTCGTCGAGGTTGGCCGCATCGCTGAAGCCAAACGTCGCGTAGCGCGTTTTGAACTTCTGCGCGCTCTGAAAGAAGCAGACGTTCTTGCCGTCCTTGTAGTAAGCCGGCATCCCGTACCAGAGTTTTGGCGCGAGGCCGGGCGCGCTGGCTTGAATGAGCGCGTGCAGCCGCTTGGCCATGGCGCGCTCCGGTTCCGGCATTTCGGCGAACTTGGCGAGCACGGCGCTTGCCTCTTCCGCCTGATCCGCGGCCGATTTCAATTCCTTGGCGCGCTCCTTCATGGCGGCTTTTTCCTCCGCCGTGAAGCCTTTGGATGGCTTGCCGCTGGCGGTGGTGCTCTTGGTAGACTTCGGCGTGCTTTTCGTTGGGCTCATCGAAACCTCCTCAGACCGCCTTGGGTCGCAGTTCGACAACGGACTTGCGCCATTCTAACGTGCGCTGCCGAACTTGACCATGTGCCGGTTCAGCGCCAGCACTGGCGGTCACGCGCCACACACGCCCCGCGCCTGTCTCATCGGGACCGCGCACTCAATCCGGCAGGCATGCGGGCGACTTACGGCTCAGGATCGGTTCGAAAGAATTCTAACATTACTTGGCCCACGGGCCGACCGAGGGGTATTTCAGCCAGCGCCGCACGGCCCGTTTCGGGCGGTTTCTGCTCAGAGCCGCGACCAGGCCGGCAGACCGGCGCCGCGTGTGGTTACTGCAATGGGGTTTTGGGCGGCGGCGTTTTGGTTGGCCGCGATTGCAGCGTGGCGCTAGGCGGCACAGGCGTAGCGCTAGCCAGCGGGGTTTGCGAGGGCGGGATGGTGGTCGGACTCGGCGGCGGGGTGGCTGAAGGTTGTGAATGCGGTTGTATCTGCGGCTGGTCCGTCTTCTTCGATATGAGCGTCGGCGGAAGCAGGGTCTCCGATGGCGTTGTCGTGGATGTGGCGGTCCGTGTTGCGCGGGGAATAGTCCGTCGCGTGGCAGTCGGTGAGGGCCTGCTGACCGGTTCCAGCGTCGCGGTAGCGCTTGGCAGACTGGTCGGTGTGGCGGTGCTGATGATGGGCGCTAGCGTCCGTGAAGGCAGTGCGGTGACAGTGGCCGCCTCCGGCGGAGTCGGCGTGACCGCGTATTCGGTGGCCGCGCCGGCGGGCCAGGCGGCCAGGGTGGCCGCCACTGACGCGCCATACTGCAGCTCATCCAGCAGCGCGGTAACCTGATCGGCGGATAGCTGGGCGCGCGCGACCGCTAGACCCGAGCCGGTGATGGTTAACTGCTCGTTCCGGGCCAGATCGCCGCCGAAGACGCGCGAATTGACCGTGCAGACTTGTGCCAGACAACTGAGCATGAAAACGCCGTCCTCCAAACCGACTGTGCCTGGCTTGTAATCCACCATCCCCGCCCCGCCGACAAGGTCAATCTGCGCCAAAAGGGTGGCGACATGCACCCGGCCCGCCGGCATGATGACCAGAAGGCGGCCCGCGTCCAGCCGCAGATCCGCCTCCGTGCCCTGGCCGGCTGGGTTGAGGCGCAGCAAGGTCACGGCGGTATTCGATTCCAAATAGGCGGCGTTGCCCACGCTCAGGTCGATGAC
>JAYTFQ010000251.1:0-6014 GCA_043734225.1 Anaerolineales bacterium
CCAGGATCAGCTCGCGCAGCCGCTCCAGTTTTTGGGCCAATCCGCCGGAGAACACCACCCGATCCCAGGCCTGCTCTGGCGACAGGCGCAGCGCGCAGGCATGGTAGTTGTCGGCCATATTGCGGAAGGCGCCAAAGAACAACTGCCCCAGGGTGAGATTGCCCTCGCGGATGTTGGAGATGGCGCCGCGCTCGCCGACCGGGCTGGGGAAGAAGGCCAGATCCACCGCCAGGTCGCCGTCGGTGACGCCGGCCACGGCTTGCTGGATGATCGGCCACGGATCGCCCAGCGGCAGGCCCTGGGCCAGCGCCAGCTCGCTGGCCAGCCCCAACAGCACATTCAGGGCGCGGCCGGCTGGAATGTGGGTGATAGTGTTGAGAAAGCGCCCATCAAAAAACGGGCGCGTCTGATGGTCGCCGGGCTCGAAGCGCTGAGTCAGCAGGCTGGTCTGTGAGCCGGTGGAGATATTGAGCGACAGCTCGCGCTCGCCGATGAACGCGCCTGCCAGTGCGCACTGATGGTCGCCCGAAGGCGCATACATCGGAACTAACGCGCCCCCCAGCGCAACCTGGCCCACTGCCTCGCTGAAAGAGCGCAGGGCCGGCCAGCGCACCCCTTCCAGTCCCAGGCTGGCGCAGGCTGCCTGATGCCAGTCGCCGGTTTCCAAATTGAGCGCGCCCTGCGGCAACGTAGGGTCCGCTGCCGGCGCTGCGCCGCACAGGTGGGCGACCACGAAATCGGGCAAGCCGGCGGCGACTGCATCTGCAGGGAGTAGGCGGCCTTGCTGGCGCAGCCAATACAGCAGGCTGAAGGGATTGCCGGGCTGCAGCTCTTGGCCCAGCTGCCGGCGCGCCTCGCCGCTCAAGCGCTGGCGAAATTGATCCCAATAGGTGCCGCCGCCGGGCGCCGGCTGCAACAAACGTTGATCGCGCCACGACAGATAATTGGAACGCGGCTGGCCGGTGGCGCTCGTCAGCATCAGGCCGCCCATCTGGCCGCACACCACAATGCCGGCACACGCCGGTGCCAATGCCAGCAGCTCGGCCAGCACCTCGCGGGTGGCAGCGACGATCTGCGCCGGGTCGATTTCACAGAACAGCGCCGGCTGCCCGGCCAGCGGCTGGGGGAATGGAACGCGCCGCATCTGTCCCAGGCAGCGCCGCTCCAGGTCGATGACGGCACCCTTGATGGACGACGTGCCCAGGTCGAGGGCAACAAAGGTTGAATGGTTCATAGCCGGCGGATTGTAGCTGAAAGTGGTCACGGTGCGCGGTGAATGTCCAGCCGAGCTATTATAATGTCAGCCGACCAGCGACAGGCGCTGGGCGTGTGTCGGGCTAAGGGTGGCCCATGGCACCCTTTGACGAGGGATTCCGCATGAAACTCTTTGTGACGGGCGGCGCCGGATTTATCGGTTCGCATGTGGTACAAAAGGCCATCGAGGCTGACCATCAGGTCACCGTTTTCGACAACCTGTCCAAGGGCTATCGGGCACTGGTCGACCCGCGCGCCACGCTGATCGAGGGCGATCTGGCGGATCTGGGCCGGGTGACCGAAGCGCTTGCCGGTCACGATGCTGTCATTCACCTGGCCGCCACCAGCATCATCCGCGAGACCATTGACGACCCAGCTGGCGCCTTTCGCAACAACGTCACCAATGGCATCAACCTGTTAGAAGGCATGCGGGCCGTCGGCATCCACAAGATCATTAACTCGTCGACCGCGGCCGTCTACGGCCAGCCGCAGACCATTCCCGTTCCCGAAACCGAGCCCAAACACCCCATCACCCCGTATGGCGCATCAAAGGCCGCCTTCGAGCTGGCTTTGGAGGCGTACCACGCCATCTATGGGCTGCAGGCCATCTCGCTGCGCTATTTCAACGCCTATGGGCCGCGTGATGAGCAGCAGCCGCGCACACGCGCGGTGCCTAAATGGGTGGGGGCGGTGCTGCAGCAGCAGCCCGTGGATGTTTACTGGCAGGGGCGCCAGTATCGCGACTATGTGTACGTGGGTGATATCGCCGAAGCGCATCTGCGCGTCCTTCCCTTGGATGGCTGCAACGCCTTCAATATCGGCTCGGGGCAGGGCGTCTATATGCTGGACGTGCTGGAGACGCTGGGCCGAATTACCGGCCTGGCGCCCATCATCCGCGATTTGGGCGAACGGCCGGGCGATCCGGCCAAACTGGTGGCCGATACCACCCGGCTGCAGCAGGCCGTCGGCTGGCGGCCGCAGGTTGCGCTGGAAGCGGGCCTGCGGAAGACGGTTCTCTATTACCAAAACGCGCTGGTCGCCGGACCGCACTTCAATGCGGCGGACGGCGCAGTCTAGGCGGACCATGATCATTTCGCGCACACCACTTCGCATCAGTTTTGCTGGCGGCGGAAGCGATTTGCCCGCCTACTACCGCATTGAGCCTGGAGCGGTCGTGAGCACCGCCATCGCGCATTACATTTACATCACCGTCAACAAGAAATTTGACCGCCAGATACGGGCCAGCTATTCGATCACCGAAATGGTGGATAGCGTTGACGAGCTTAAACACGAGCTCATCCGCGAAGCCTTGAAGATGACGCGCCTCGACGGCGGCATTGAAATTACATCAATTTCGGATATTCCTTCGCGGGGCACCGGTCTGGGCTCGTCCAGCACGTACACCGTTGGTCTGCTGAACGCGCTGCATGCTTACATGGGACGCTACGCCGGAGCCGAGCGCCTGGCGCGCGAGGCTTGTGAAATCGAGATAGAGCGCTGCGGCAACCCGATTGGCAAACAAGACCAGTACATTGCCGCCTACGGTGGCTTACAGTTTATTCAATTCAACCCCGACGGCAGCGTTTTTGTCGATCCGATTATTTGCAAGCCCGAAACCCGCCGGGCGCTGCAGCAGAATTTGTTGATGCTGTACACTGGCCTGACACGCTCTGCCAACCAAATCTTAGTTGAGCAGCAGCGCGCCACCGAGCACGACAGCCAGCAGCGTCAGTCGCTGCGCGCCATGACCAGCCTGGCGCATGAACTGCGCTCGGCGCTGGCCAGGGACGAGTTGGAGACTTTTGGGGAAATCCTGCATCAGGGATGGCTGTTGAAACGAAAACTGGCCCAGCAGATTAGCAATCCCGCTATCGACGATTGGTACCAGCGGGCTCGTGACCAGGGCGCTCAAGGCGGCAAGCTGCTCGGCGCTGGAGGCGGCGGCTTCTTGCTGTTCTATGCCTGCCCGGAGAAACACGCTGCGATTATCCAGGCCTTGCCAGAATTGCGCCCTGTGGCGCTGAGTTTCGAGCCCCAGGGCAGCAAGATTATTTATGTAGAGGAAGGCAGTTAGCCCTTCGCGGCCCTACAGACCGGCCAGCCAGGCGCGCATGGCGGCCGGCTCTTCCCCGAACATGAGCGAGCCCGGCACAATGAAGTCGGCGCCGGCCGCATGCAGCAGCGGCACGGTGTGGCGGCGGATGCCGCCATCCGCTTCGATTTCGGCCGTGTAGCCTCGTTCTGCAATGATTGATCGAGCCTGGCGAATTTTGCCCGGCACCGAGTCGTCCAGCCCCGCGCCTTTGATGCCGATGGCTGTGCCGATAATGCACAGCGTATCCAGTTGGTCCCAGTACGGCTCCAGCGCTGCCAGCGGCTCATCGATCTTGAGCGACACGCCGACCTGCTTGCCGGCGGCCTTGGCCACGCGAATGAACTCGGCCGGGTCGCCGCCTGAGTCCAGGAAGAAGATGAAGCTGTCGGCGCCAGCTTCGACAAACGGCTCGATCCACTGGATCGGGTCGGTGGTCATCAGATGCACTTCAAAGGGCCGGTGGGTGTATTTCCGCATGGCCTTGACCAGGTCTGGGAAGAACAGCAGGGTTTTGACGTAATGGCCATCGGCCACATCCAGGTGGAAGACTTCTGAGTACGGCTCGACGCGCTGAATGTCGGCGGCCAGATTGGTAAGGTCCGCCGACCAGAGCGAGGTGGCGCATTTGAGCATGAAGTAAACCTTTCTTAGTTTCTCCCAGAACGAGCTGGCGGCGGCATACTGTGCCGCCGCCAGCTCGTTCTGGAACTAATGTATTTTAGCGCGCAAGAACGCCACTGCCAGATCAACCTGGGCCTCGTCGAGGCTGTGCAGTATCAGCGGGCCGTCGTAGCCGGCGCCGCGCAGCAGCCGCAGATACAAATCGTAGTCTAGCGCCCCGGTGCCCGCGGCCTGGTGTCCGGCTTCGCCGTCATGCTGCAAGTCCTTGGCGTGCGCCAGCACCATGTCGCTCGCCAGCAAGTCAAAGGCCTCCGACAGGATTTCCGGCATGCGAGCCAGCTCGCCGGCGTGGAACAGGTTGGCGGCATCCATGACCACCTTCAGACGCGGGGAGCGCAGCTCGTCCAGCAGGCGCCGGCCTTTGCGGGCCGAGTCGATCACGTTGGCCACCTCTGGCTCAAAGGCCAGGGTGACGTCACACGCCTCGGCAATTTGCAGGGCCTGGCCCAGGCAATCGAGCATATCGCCCCAGGCTTCGGGCGTGTCGTTATCCGGGTGTCGGCGCCACATGTCGTGCCGGTCACGTGAGCCGGCGCACACGGTAATGACGCTCACGCCCAGCGGTCGGCAGGCCCGGGCCAGCACCCCCAGCCGGACCAGGTTCCGGGCGCGCTCGGCCTCGTCGGGATGGCACATGTTGAAGGTGCCGGAGATGGCCGCCAGCGTGATGCCGCGCGCGGCGGCGGCGGCGCGGATACGCTCAATAACGCCCTGGTCCAACTCATCCGGCAGGGTAGGCAGTCCGGCGCAGGCCAGGTTGAACTGGACGCAATCCAGGTCATGGGCGCGCACGGCGTCCAGCGTGGCCTCCAGGCTGGGGCGCGCGAAGGTCTTGGCGAAGATGCCGATCTTCATGCCAGGCTCCCGCTGACTTCGGACAGGCGCACCGGCGTGCCGCGCTCGACTGAGTGCGAGATGGCGACCATGGCGCGCATGCCCGCGGCGCCATCGTCCACATTGGCGCCCTGCTGGCTGACGCCATTCAGGATGGCGTCGGCGAAGCCTTCGATTTGCAGCTTATAGGTGAAGGCGTCTTCGCCCAGCGGGCGGCGGTACAGCCCGTCGGCGGTCGAGAAGCACTCCACCTCGCTCGTCTTGCGGAACCACGGGATGTAAATCTTGCCTTTGGCGCTGCCCCTGGCGCCGTAGATTTCAAAGCCCTCGCTCCAATCATCCTTGATGGCAATGATCAGATCGATGTGGCCGATGCTGCCATCGCTGAAGTTCAGCGTGACAAACCAGCAGTAGGCGTCGAACTTCTCAACCAGCCGGGCATCCACGCTGTCGATTTCGCCGCCCAAAAAGCGGGCGGTGTCGATCAGGTGGCTGCCGTGCGTGAGCATGAAGTAGCGGCGCTTGTCGGCCTTGGGGTTGCCCGAGGGGCGCAGCGCTTGCGGGCTGGTGATCGGGATGGGCTGCAGGTTGTCGGTCATGGTGTAGCGATAGGCCGAGTCGCGATACCAGGCTTTGAAGGCCAGGTGCTCGCCCATCTCTTCGACGATGAATTTGCGCGCAAAGACCAGGCCGGGATCGAAGCGCTTGTTGTAGCCGACCTGGAACACCAGCCCGGCCTGATGCACCTGGGCCCGCAATTGCTCGCATTCCTCGACGTTCACGCCCAGCGGCTTTTCCACCAGCACGTGCTTGCCAGCGGCGATAGCTTTCTGGCACAGGGCCACGTGGAACTGGTCGGCCGTGGCGACGATGACGGCTTCCACCAGCGGATCGGCCAGCATCTCGTCATAGCCGGCATAGGCCACGCGCGGCTGGTGCACGGCGGTCATGCGCTCGCGCAGATCACCGGCGCGGTCACAAATGGCGTACAGCTCGGCATTGCGCGCCTTGCGGCACGACTCGAAGTGGGCGAATTGGGAGATAGGCCCACAGCCCAGGACGCCAATGCGGAGCAAACGGTCTTCCTTCTTCACGAGAGAATCTCCTTAATTGGGAAAAGCGTGTCCAGCCGTACGGGCGTTCAATTGAA
>JAYTFQ010000252.1:0-9428 GCA_043734225.1 Anaerolineales bacterium
GCCGTTGCCGGAGGGGTCGCCGCCTGGGCAAAATTGTCGGCAATGACGCGGTGAAAGGTGGTGTTATCGTAGAACCCGTGTTTGGCCAGGAAGATGAAATTGTTAACCGTGAGCGGCGCCTTGTCCGCCAGCAGCTGCACCACCATGTCGCCCTTGGCGGTCTTGAAGGTGGCCACGTAAATCTTGGTGGGGTCAATGGCCATGGCGGGCGGCGCCGGCCACTGTTGGTAGCTGGGCGTGGCCGTCGGAGCAACGGGGCTGGCTGGCGTTAGGACCACCGCCTCTGGAAAAATGGTGACGGGCGGCGGGGTGCCGGTGGCCAGGAGCAAGCTGTGAATGGTCGTCGGGGTGGCTGGAGTGCAGGCCGCCAGGACCACGGCCAGCGCCGGCACGCACATTCGCTTCCAATATCTAAACACGTTTTGTAAACTCCATAACATAACTCTAACTCAGCTGGCACTTCCCAACCTGGGAAACATCATGCTATCATGACACGGCAAGAGGGGGTTACCAAGGGACTGTAACCCAATGACCAAAGCCGTCTGGAATGGCACTGTCCTGGCCGAGAGCAATTGGTGCATTGTCGTAGAAGGCAACAGCTATTTCCCGCCCGGCTCGCTAAAACGCGAGTTTCTGGCGCCCAGCCAAACCCACACCGCCTGCGCCTGGAAAGGCCTGGCCAGTTACTACAATGTGACTGTTGACGGCCGGACCAACAAAGACGCGGCCTGGTACTACCCTTCGCCTCAGGACAAGGTCCAGGAAATTAGGGACTACGTCGCTTTTTGGAAAGGCGTTCAAGTCGTGCGCTAATCGAATAAGCATAGGTAAATAAAACGCGCCCGCTAGGCTGCAAGCGGGCGCGCGGTCGATGGTGCCCCCACGGGGATTCGAACCCCGGTTTTGGCCTTGAGAGGGCCGCGTCCTGGGCCACTAGACGATGGGGGCGTGTCGCGGCGGCATTCTACCATGCCGGCGGCAATCGCGTCAACGGCTCTGCCGCCGAGTTTTTTAAGCCGTTGACAAAACGGCGCCCCCACGGATATAATCACTCCTCGTTGCCTCGGCCACGGCTGCGGCATGTTGCCGTTAGGCCAGGCAATCTAATTTAGCCAGTCTTCCCCGCACCCGGTTGCTGAGCTTGCCCTGAAAGGGGACGGCTCACCGCCCACATTGGGCCTGGCCGGCGGCGGTGAAGCGAGGATTGGAGACACACGCAATGAAGTACGCCATCATACGCTCTGGCGCGCGGCAGTTCCGCTGCGTCGAGGGCACCACCATCGAGGTCGACCGGCTGCCAGTGGAAGCCGGCGCGGCCCACATCTTCGGCGAGGTGCTGCTGATCGCCAACGACGGCAGCGTCGCCGTCGGCGCGCCGACCATCGCCGGCGCCGCCGTCAAAGCCACAGTCATCGACGAATTCCGGGCGCCCAAGGTCATCGCCTTCCGCTACAAGGCCAAAGAGCGCCAGCGGAAGAAGCGCGGCCACCGTGAATATTACACGCGCCTGTTGGTCAATTCGATAGAAGGATAGGCACACCATGGCACATAAAAAAGGCGCTGGTTCCAGCCGCAACGGCCGCGACAGCAATTCGCAGCGGCTGGGCGTCAAGAAGTTCGGCGGCGAGTGGGTGCGCTCCGGCCACATCATCATGCGCCAGCGCGGCACGCACATTCATCCCGGCCTGAATGTTCGCCTCGGCCGCGATGATACCCTGTACGCGATTGCCACCGGGCAGGTGACGTTTGAGAAGATGCCCGACGGCCGCAAGAAGGTCAGCGTCATTATGCCAGCGGCGGTTGAGCCTGTTAAATCGGCCGCTGAGCCGGTCGCGGCCTGATTTTTTCCTTAGTTGTTGGCTGGTGTTCCTAAGAGTTCGGTGATTCCTGCCCCAAGATCACCGCGCCGACGGAACACTCAGATTAGTTGTGTGGGGCAGAGGACAACATGAAAACTGGTATTCACCCCAAGTACTTCCCGGAAGCGACCGTCACTTGCTCGTGCGGCAACACCTGGCACACCGGCTCGACCAAGGAAGTCATTCACACCGACATGTGCGCGCAGTGCCACCCGTTCTACACCGGTGAGCAGCGCATGGTCGACACTGAAGGTCAGGTGGACCGCTTCTACAAGAAGCTGGAAATCCGTGACCAGTTCCGCGCCCAGGCCGCCGCGCGCGAAACCACCAAAACCTCGCCCGACCAGCCGATCAACTCGCTGGAGCTGGGCGCCCGCGCCGAGGCCGCGCTGAACCAGGCCGGCCTGACCACCATCACGCAGCTCGTTGACAAGCTGGCCGAAGGCGATGAAGCTCTGCTGAGCCTGGAAGGCTTTGGCCGCAAGAGCCTGATTGATCTGAAGAAGCGCCTGCGCGCCCGCGGCTTCCTGCCGGAAGCCGTTGAGCCCGAAGCCGCTGCCGCGCCCGCGGCCGCGGCCGAGTAAGTGTTCTGGGGTTCAACCCCGGCGCTTGCGCGTTCGCGCGAATTAACCTATAAGGGCAGATGTCCCCGCAGTCGGGGCGGCATCTGCCCTTTCGTTTGGAGTAACACTGTTCATGAAACATTCGACCGGCTCCATCGAAGTCATCACCGGTTCCATGTTTAGCGGCAAGACCGACGAGCTCATCCGCCGGCTGCGCCGCGCCCGCATCGCCCGCCAGAACGTGCAGGTCTTCAAGCCCGTGATCGACAACCGCTATGGCCTGGAGAAAGTCACCTCGCACGCCGGCACCGAATTTGAAGCCACCCCGGTGCACTCGGCCGACCAGATCGAGCCGCTCATCCGCCCCGAAACAACCGTGGTCGCCATCGACGAGGCCCAATTCTTCAGTGCCGCCGTGTGCGCCGTCAGCCAGAGGCTGGCGGCGCGCGGCGTGCGCGTGATCGTGGCCGGTCTCGACCAGGATTTCCGCGGCGAGCCCTTTGGGCCCATGCCGCAGTTGCTGGCGCTGGCCGAGGATGTGACCAAGCTGCACGCCATCTGCGCCATCTGCGGCGAAGAAGCCTCGCGCACCCAGCGCCTGATCGACAACCAACCCGCCTCGTTCGACCAGCCGGTGGTGGTGGTGGGCGCCAGCGAGATGTATGAGGCCCGCTGCCGCGAGCACCACGTCGTGCCCGGCCGGACGCAGGCCGCGTAGGCCGTTCAATCCTAAAGGACGCTGCGCCGATGAACACCCCGCTCTTGGAGCGCCACGATGATTGATTATCACGACATCCTGCTGGAAGTGCTGGTGCCCGAAGACCGCCTGCAGGCGCGCATTGCACAGTTGGGCGCGCAGATTTCGAGCGACTATGCCGGCCGGGACCTGCTGCTGGTGTGCATCCTGCGCGGCGGGGTGATGTTCCTCACCGATCTGATGCGGCGCATGACCATCCCGCACGCTATCGACTTCATGGCCATCTCGTCCTATGGTATGGGCGCGCGCGAGTCCACCGGCAACGTCCGCATCGGACTAGACCTACAGCAAAACATCGAAGGCCGGCACGTGCTGATCGTCGAAGACATTGTCGATACCGGGCACACCATCGCTGCCGTGCTGGATATGCTGGCCACCCGCCGGCCGGCCAGCCTGAAGATTTGCACCCTGCTGGACAAGAGCGAGCGCCGCCTGGTGGAAGTGCCCACCCACTACGTCGGCTTCGATATCCCCAACAAGTTTGTCTTTGGCTATGGGCTGGACGTGGACGAGCTGTTTCGCAATCTGCCGTTTATCGGCGTCGTCAAGCCTGATTTCTACCTCAAACCCACAGACTGAGCAAAAAACCGGTGGCAACCTTCGAGCGCCCTGCCCTGCCCCACTCGGAATTGGCCGGCCAGGTGCGCGCGCATCTTCCGGCCGGCACGCCCGCCTGGCTGGTGGGCGGCGCGCTGCGCGACGCGCTGCTGCGCCGGCCCGTGCGCGATTTCGATTTCGTTGTGGCCGGTGACGCGCTGGCCGGCGCCCGCGCCGTGGCCAACGCGCTGGGCGGCGCGTATTACCCCCTGGACGTCGAGCGCGGTGTCGGCCGGGTGGTGCTGGACAGCGCCGAGGGCCGCGTGACGCTGGACCTGGCACGCCTGCGCGGCCCAGATTTGCTGGCCGACCTGACCGCCCGCGACTTTACCCTGAACGCCATCGCGGTTGACTTGGCGCAGCCGGATGTGCTGATCGACCCGCTGCTTGGCGAGCGCGACCTGCGCGCCCGACTGATCCGCGCCTGCTCGCCCAGCGCCATCGCCGATGACCCGCTGCGCGCCATGCGCGCAGTGCGGCTGGCGGCCGAGCTTCGCTTCCGGATCGACAAACTAACCCTGGCGGAGATCCGCGCCCAGGCCGGCCGGCTGGCCGACGTCTCAGCCGAGCGCCGGCGCGACGAGCTGATGCACTGCCTGGCTGGCGCCCGGCCGGCCGCCGCTGTGCGCAGCCTGGACCTGCTGGGCTTGATGCCGGCGCTGCTCCCGGAGTTGTCGGCGCTGCACGGCGTCACCCAATCGCCGCCGCATGTCGACGATGTGTGGGAGCATACGCTGAGCGTGCTGCAGCGCCTGAGTGAGATATTGGCGGTGCTGAACCCGGTATATAACAGCGATGCCGCTTCCGACCTGACGCTGGGGCTGGTGTCGCTGCGGCTGGGACGGCACCGGCAGGCGCTCGCCGAGCACCTGGCCGCGGCGGCCGGCCCGGAGCAGGCCGGGCAGCCGCGGGCTCCGCTGCTGCTGGCCTGCCTGCTGCATGACATCGGCAAGCCGGCCACGCGCGCGATTGAGCCAGGCGGGCGCATTCGTTTTTTTGATCACGACCAGGTGGGCGCGGACCTGGCGCGCGCGCGGCTGACGGCGCTGCGCTTCAGCAGTGACGAGGTCCAGCGGCTGAGCGCCATTGTGGCGCATCATTTGCGCCCGCTCAATTTATCGGGCGAGCCGCAGGTGACGCGCCGGGCGGTCTATCGCTTCTTCCACCAGACAGGCGCGGCTGGCATCGATGTGGTGCTGCTGGCACTGGCCGATTTCCTGGGCACGTATGGGGACAGCCCGCCGCCGGTGGATGATTGGAACCGGCTGCTGGATGTTTGCTCGGCGCTGCTGCGCGCCTATTTTGAAACGCCGGAGCAAGCGGTGCGGCCGCCAACCATCCTGAGCGGGGACGACCTGATGGCCGACTTTGGCTTGCGGCCGGGGCCCGGCCTGGGCCGGCTGCTGGCCGAGCTGCGCGAAGCGCAGGCCGCCGGCGAAGTGACCGACCGCGAAACCGCCCGCGAATGGGTGCGGGGCTACCTCAACCAGCATCTTGAATGAAGGCTTATAAAACATCGTACCCAGCCGGACCGTCGTTTTCGACGGTCCGGCTGGGTACGATGTTTTAATGACTATCAAGGATTGGCTGAACAGAAACCGCTAGGGGAAAATCTCCGTCAGCACCGGCTCATAAAAACATCGGCAGCCGTTCACGTGCGAGCAGCCCTCCACCGGCAGTACCGGCACCTGGTCCTTGGCATGCGCGCCCTGCACTGCCGCGCAGGGCGGGCAGCAGTTATCCCCCACCGACACCCGCACCAGGCTCACCCGATCATTGGCCTTGAGCTTGGTCAGCGCCAGGGCGGTCAACGATTTCTCGCGCAAGTCCGAGCTGCAGCGCGGGCAGACGGTGATATGGTCCGGGGATTGCTTGCTACAGACGCCACAAGTTTGCACTGATGCGCTCCTACAATGCCTAAGCGAATTTCAATCTATGCGTCGATTCTACGGGAGATGCCGCAAAAAGCAAGGCAACCGAGACTGAATCGAAGAAAGGTCCACAACTGGACCTCTCTTTGAAGGTGACCCCGCTCGGTTTCGATCCGAGAACCTAACGCTTAAGAGGCGCTTGCTCTGCCAATTGAGCTACGGGGCCGGATAGCGGCTATTCCCGTTCTATCCCCGTACTGGACCGCCTACGACTACGGAAACTGAACGCCCGAGATTATACCAAGCCAGCGGCTGAAGTCAACCCCAGATCGCGGCCCCAAAATGGCCGACGCGATATAATGTCGGCAGCCCATTTATCAGGAGCAACCCATGCCAGTCACCCAGCAAGAAGTCTTTGAGTATCACCGCCGCGGGCGGCCCGGCAAAATTGAAGTGGTGCCGACCAAGCCCATGCAAACCCAACGCGACCTGTCGCTGGCCTACTCCCCCGGCGTGGCCATGGTCGTTGAAGAAGTCGAGCGCAACCCGGATGCCGCCTATGAGTACACGGCCAAGGCCAACCTGGTGGCCGTCGTCTCGAACGGCACCGCCATCCTGGGCCTGGGCGACCGCGGCGCGCTGGCCAGCAAGCCGGTGATGGAAGGCAAAGGCGTGCTCTTCAAGCGCTTTGCCGACGTGGATGTGTTTGATATCGAGCTAAACGCCCCCGACCCGGAAGACGTGATCCGCGTGGTCAAGGCTATGGCCCCCACATTTGGCGGCATCAACCTGGAGGATATCAAGGCGCCGGAGTGCTTTTACATCGAGCAGACCCTGCGCGCCCAATTGGACATCCCCGTTTTCCACGATGACCAGCACGGCACGGCCATCATCACCTCCGCCGCCCTGTTGAACGCAATGGAGATCACCGGCAAGGACATTTCCAACCTGAAAGTCGTCGTTTCGGGGGCGGGCGCCTCGGCCATTGCCTGCACCGAGCTGTATCTGAAGCTGGGCGTGCGGCGCGAGAACGTGATCCTGGTGGATACACGCGGCGTGGTCTACGCCGGCCGCGAAGAGGGCATGAACGAGTTCAAGATCAAGTTCGCCGTGCCCACCCATGCCCGCACCCTAGCCGATGCGGTGCGCGGTTCGGACCTGTTCCTGGGCCTGTCCGTGAAGGACGTGCTGACGCCCGAAATGGTCAAAACCATGGCCAAACAGCCGATCATTTTCGCCCTGTCCAACCCCGACCCGGAGATCCGCTACGAGCTGGCGCGCGAGGCGCGGCCGGATGCGATTGTGGCCACTGGCCGCTCGGATTACCCCAACCAGATCAATAATGTGCTCGGTTTCCCCTTTATCTTCCGCGGCGCGCTGGATGTGCGCGCGCGCGCCATCAACGAGGAGATGAAGATTGCCGCCGCCCGCGCCCTGGCCGCCCTGGCGCACGAAGACGTGCCCGAGTCGGTGCTGAACGCCTATGGGCTGGAGTCGCTGGCGTTTGGGCCGGACTACTTGATCCCGACCGCGCTCGACCCGCGCGTGTTGATGTGGGAATCGCCAGCTGTGGCGGAAGCGGCCATGGCCTCCGGCGTCGCGCGCGTCAAGATCGACATCGACGAATACCGCGAGCAGTTGGCCGCCCGGCTGGGGCCAGGCCGGCGCGTGCGCCGAACCATCATCAACAAGGCGCGCATGTCGCCCAAGCGCATCGTCTTTGCCGAGGGCGAAGAGCCCAAAATTATCCGCGCCGCCAGCCAGATTGTCGAGGAGGGCATTGGCCAGCCAATTTTGCTGGGCCGGCCAGACGTCATCCGGCGCATCACCGGCGAGTTAGGGCTGCGCTACACGCCCACCTGCCTGGATCCGGATACGGACCCGCGCCAGAGCGCCTACGCCGAAGCCTATTTCCAACTGCGCCAGCGCAAGGGCATCACCCGCCAACACGCCGTGGAACGCATCCGCCAGCCCAATCTGTTCGGGTTGATGATGGTCCACCAGGGCGACGCCGACGCGTTTGCCTCCGGGCTGACCTATGAGTATCCCGAGGTGATCCGCCCGGCGCTGCAAATCTTCCATACCTATGCCGGCGTGCGGCGCGCCGCCGGGGCCTATGTGGTGGTGGTTAAGGACCAGACCTATATCTTCAGCGATGCCACGGTCAATATCGACCCATCGGCGGAGGACCTGGCCGAAATCGCGATGTTGGCCGCCGACTTTGCCACCCGCCTGAACCTGACGCCGCGCGTGGCCATGCTGTCGTTCTCGAACTTTGGCAGCGTGCAGCATCCGCTGTCGGAGAAGGTGCGCCGCGCCACGGAGCTGGTGCGCAGCCGCCGGCCCGATTTGATCGTGGACGGCGAGGTGCAGGCCGACGTGGCCGTGATGGCCGACCTGATGGAGGGCCGTTTCTCCTTCAGCCCGCTGCGCGGGGCGAATGTGCTGATCTTTCCCTCGCTCGAGGCCGCCAATATCGCTTACAAGCTGCTCAGCCGCCTGGGCGGCGCGCAGACCATCGGCCCCGTGCTGCTGGGCCTGGACGCGCCGGTACACGTATTGCAGGCCGGCGACGACGTGGATGAAGTGGTGTCCATCGCCGCCATGGCCGTCATGGACGCCTCGAGGTAAACATGGATTTCGTCCTGGGTATTCATTCGATCGTCCGCTGGATCATTCTGCTGGTGGCAGTCGTGGCTCTTATCAAGCTGGCCTATGGCTGGCTGCGAGCCGGCGTTTTCGATGGTATGGACCGCGGCCTGGTGATGGGCTACAGCGGTCTGCTGGATTTGCAGGCGCTGGTCGGCTTCATCCTGCTGTTCGGCAACGCCTTCCTGCTTGGCGAAGGCTTCCCCATGCCGCGTATTCTGCACAGTATCGTCATGATCCTGGCTGTCATCACCGGCCATCTGGCCGGCCGCGGCAAGAGCGACCCAGCCAAGGCCCGCTACCGCCGCGCGCTGGCCGCCATCGCCGGCTCGCTGGTGCTGGTGCTCATCGGCATCATCATCATCATGATGGCAGGCTAAGGGAGCAAGGTTGTTATGACTGATTCGGCACTGGACTCGCCGTTCGCCGGGCGCTACGGCTCAGCCGAGATGCGCGCCATCTGGTCAGACGGGCGCAAGCGCGCCTTGTGGCGCCAGATTTGGGTGGCGCTGGCCGAAGCGGAGGCCAAGGCGGGCGTGGTGAGCCTGCCGCAACTGGAGGACGTGCGCGCGCACGCCGGCCAGCCCAACACCGCCCGCGCCCTGGCACTCGAGGCGGAAATCGGCCACGACGTGATGGCTGAGCTGCGCGCCTTCGCCGAACAGGCGCCGGTGGGCGGCGGCATCCTGCACTGGGGCGCCACCAGCGCCGATATCACCGATAACGCTGACGTGCTGCGCCTGCGCGAGGCGCTGCGCCTGCTGCGGGCGCGGCTGGCCGAGCTGCTGGCGGCCTTCGCCCAACAGATCGAGACGCACAAAAACCTGGTGGGCATGGCCTACACTCACTTGCAGCCAGCCGAGCCAACCACCACCGGCTATCGGCTGGCCGTGTATGCCCAGGACTTGCTGGGCGCCCTGGCCGACATCGACCGCCTCATCGCCGGCCTGCGCGGCAAGGGGCTCAAGGGCGCGGTCGGCACGGCCGCCTCGTATCAGGAGCTGCTGGTCGGTTCCGGCACAGCGCCAGGGCAGTTGGAAGCCGACTTCCTGGGCCATCTGGACCTGACAGCCTACCCAATCACAACCCAGACGTACACCCGCGGTCAGGACTACACCGTGCTGGCGGCGCT
>JAYTFQ010000253.1:0-1507 GCA_043734225.1 Anaerolineales bacterium
GCGTCCCAACATCGAATTCGCGGGCCTTTTGTCATTTGGGCGCAAAAAATCTGCGGGAAATTGAATAAATTCACAAACTCTCAGAGTGACAGTCATAGAGAGTCGGATGTACCAGTTTCTCGCGTCGCAATATGCTGCACGTGCGGCATGACCACTCAGAGTGGACAGCCGCCCGAGCGGGAGACGGCGAGCGGCGCGGATGGCAGCAACTTCCCGACATCTGACCTCCGACCTCCGACCTCTGCCTCCTGCCTCCTGCCTCCTGCCTCCTGACTCCTGACTCCTGCCTTCTGCCTACTCCCACACCCCCATGCTCCCACACCTCCCCCTACCCCTTCTCCATCACGGCCTTCTGCGCCCGCAGTTGGGTGAGTTGGTGCTGGTAGGCCTGGAGCATGGGCTTGCTGGCGAACTCAAACAGGCGCTGGCGTTCGCGGGCGATGCGCGGCAGGTGGCCCAGGGCGACGTAGGCAAAGACGACATGCGCCAGGAGGACGACCAGGGCCAGCACAAGCAGGCCGGCCAGGCTATCCAGTTGTTGAAAGGTGACCTGCCACAGCGCCCAGCCCAGCAGGCCCGCCGGCAGGCCGGCCAGCAGGCCGCGGCCGGTGACCCTGAGCGTGCCAAAGTAGCTGACGGAGGTGCCGGGCGTGCGGCAGACCAGCGTGATGGTCAGCGCGGCGGCATATTCATAGAGTGCTACCAGCAGCACAAAGGCCAGCCGCGAGGCCAGCACGCCCAGCACGCCCGGCGGCTGGGCGAAGATGCCGATGCCGATGGCCAGCAGGTTCAGCCCGCCCAGGCCGGTGAACAGGGTGAAGAACCAGAACCAGCGCTGGGTGCGCATTTCATGGCGCTGCCACAGGCGGTTGGTGTGGTCGCGCTCGGCTTCCATCTGGGCCACGCCGCGGCTGAGCTCGGTGATCTCGGCTTCAAGCTGGGCGATGCGGCGGCGGCGCTCTAGGGTGGCGCGGCGGGCGGCGCCGGGGATATCTGGGCCGGTGGGACGCGGGGGCGGCGCGCTGTAGCCGCCGCCGTAGGTGGCGCCGCCGGAGCGCGGGTCCGGCCGGGCGGGCGGCGGCGGGGCGCTGGGGCGCGGCGCGTTGCTGTAGTCGTAGGCGGCGCGGCGGGCGGGGTCGCCCAGCACTTCGTAGGCGCGGTTAACTTCGCGCAGGCGGTTCTCGGCGAAGTCGCGCGACTCTGGCTTAAGGTGCGCCAGCCGGTCGGGGTGGAAGAGCTGCGCCAGGGTGCGGTAGGCGGAGCGAATTTCGTCCGCCGTGGCCGAGGGCGGAACGCCCAGCAGGTCGTAGTAACTCATGGGTGCGTTAGCGCGGGAGCTCTCCCTCACCCGCCCGCTGCGCGGGCACCCTCCCCCGCAGGGGGAGGGAAAAGCGCTCCCCTCCCCCTGCGGGGTTTAAGGGCGGACAGGGCCAGTGCAATCCAAAAAAACAGGTACTTCGACGCCGGGCGGTGGGCGGCGCACCCGCAAATTCCAGGCGTTTGTTGC
>JAYTFQ010000254.1:0-1861 GCA_043734225.1 Anaerolineales bacterium
TCCGATGGCAGCGAGGCCGAGATGGGCAGGTCCACCGCCACCGGCGGCAGGGTCAAACTATCCAGGCCAAATTGCAGTCCGCCGGCTGGCTCGGCGCCGCCCGGCTGGCCGGCACTGCCAGCGCCACCCTCGCGCCCGCGCAATTGCTTGACCGCGTCGCCCAGCAGGCGGGTATATAGGTGAAATCCCACGGCGGTGATGTGGCCGTGCTGGCGGGCGCCCAGGATATCGCCGGCGCCGCGCATTTCCAGGTCGCGCATGGCGATGCCAAAGCCCGCGCCCAGGTCGGCTTGCTCGGTCAGGGTTTCCAGGCGCTGGTAGCCTTCGGCGGTGGGGCGGTGGCGCGTGTCGGTGAGGAAATAGGCGTAGGCGCGGTGCGTGCCGCGGCCCACGCGCCCGCGCAGTTGGTAAAGCTGCGCCAGACCAAAGGTATCGGCCCTATCCACGATCAGCGTGTTGGCGTTGGGGATATCCAGCCCGCTTTCGATGATGGAGGTGCACAGCAGCACGTCTAGCTCGGCGGCGGTGAACTGGTCCATCACGCGCGACAGCTCGTGCTCGTCCATCTGGCCGTGGGCCACGCCGATGCGCGCCTCGGGCACCAGCGCTGCCAGCTTCTCGCGGATCAGGCCGATGGACTGTACCCGGTTGTGCACAAAGAACACCTGGCCCTCGCGGTCCAGCTCGCGCAGGATGGCCTGGCGCACCAGCCGGTCGTTGAACGGGCCGGAGTGGTTGACGATGGGCAGGCGCTCTTCGGGCGGCGTGTTAATGGTGGAGATATCGCGCACGCCGGTCAGCGACAGGTACAGCGTGCGCGGGATGGGCGTGGCGGTCAGAGTGAGCACGTCCACCTCGGTGCGCAGCTTCTTGAAATATTCCTTGTGCGTCACGCCAAAGCGCTGCTCTTCGTCAATGATCACCAGCCCCAGGTTCTTGAAGCGCACATCTTTCTGCACCAGCCGGTGGGTGCCGATGACGATATCGATTGTGCCTTCGGCCAGGCGCTGAATGATGGCGTCGGCCTCGGCGCGCGAGCGAAAGCGCGAGAGCATTTCCACCTGGGCCGGGTAAGGCGCCAGACGCGTCTGGAAGGTATGCAGGTGCTGCTGGGCCAGCACCGTGGTGGGCACCAGAACAGCCACCTGTGAGCCGTCCATAACGGCCTTGAAGGCAGCGCGCAGGGCGACCTCGGTCTTGCCATAGCCCACATCGCCGCAAATCAGTCGGTCCATCGGGCGGGCGCGCTCCATGTCGGCTTTCACCTCGCGGATGGCGCGCAGCTGGTCTTCGGTCTCGGTGTAGGGGAAGGAGCCTTCCAGCTCGGCCTGCCAGATGGTGTCTGGGCCGGCGGTGTGGCCCTGGGCGCTTTCGCGCCTGGCGTACAGCTCCAGCAGGTCCTTGGCCACTTCCTGAACCGCCACCTGGGTGCGGCCCTTGGTGGCCGTCCAATCGGGCGAACCCAGCCGCGACAGGGTCGGCTCGTGGTCTTCGCTCACGCCCACATAGCGCGTCAGCCGGTCGGCCTGGTGGATGGGCACATACAGCTCATCGCCTTCGGCATACTCTATCAGCAGATATTCGCGCTCGACCTTTTCCACGGCGCGCTTCACCAGCCCGCGGAAGCGGCCGATGCCGAAATCCATGTGCACGACGTAGTCGCCATCGGCCAGGTCGGCGTAGTTGGCCTCTGGCGCCTGGGCGGCCGGCCGACTGCGGCGGCGCGTGCGCTGCCCCTCGGCGCGCGCCCAGCCGAAAATCTCCGCGTCAGTGAGGATGTGCAGCGCGTAGGCGGGTTCGGGAATGGCAACAACAGGCGGCTCGCTGGCCGGCACGTCCAGCCGGAAGCCATCGGTGAGCG
>JAYTFQ010000255.1:0-3562 GCA_043734225.1 Anaerolineales bacterium
TGGAATACCAGGGCACGGGCTGGCGCGGCGTCAGGGCCGTCAGTGACAGGCCCAGCGCCAGCGTGGCCAGTCCCAGGTACACCAGGCGCCGGTCACCCAGGCGGCGACTCCACACGCCCACCAGCCCGCCCTGCACAACAACGACAATCACGCCAACAAACACGAAGATCATTGCATTCCCGGAGGCGTTGAGTCCCAAGCGGCTGAGCGTGAACAGGGGCAGCAACTGCTCGAAGCCACCGAAGGCGATCTGCTTCGCGAAGGTTAGCACGAGCAGCAAGCCCACTTGAGAGGCGATGGTAGTCCGGACCACGGACTGGAGCGAGCGAGCGCGTTCGGCGCCGGCCGCGCCGCGCAATGCGGCGGGACGCGTCTCGGTGAGCCAGAACCAGGTGAGCAGTATCGACAGCGCCGAGAATGCGGCCGCGACGAAGGCGGGCGCATGGTAGTTGTTGCCGCTGAGCGCAAGTGAGACAAAGGCAATGATAGGACCGACGATGAAGCCCAGCCCAAACGCGGCGCCTAGCAGGCCCAGGGCCTGCGTGCGGGTCTTCTCGGTGGTGCTATCGGTGATTACCGCCTGCGCCGTGTAGATATTGGCACCGGACAGGCCATCGAGGAGGCGCGCCAGAAACAGCAGCCACAGCGCGTTGGCGAAACCAAGGATGAGGAAGCCGACGAGCGTACCGAGCTGGCTAATGAGCAGCACCGGTTTGCGGCCATAACGGTCGGACAGGCGGCCGAGCAGCGGCGCGCCCAGGAACTGCATCACCGGGTAGGCGGCGCCCAGCACACCGATGGTGAACGCGCTGGCACCGAACGACGTGGCGTACAGCGGCATCAATGGAATGATGATGGTGAGCCCCAACAGGTCGATGAGGACGATGATAAAGACCGGAAGGATTTTCTTGAAATCCAGCTGGTCGCCGGCCGCAGCCGGAGCGGAGTGAGAGGCAGTCATGGGATCGTCGGATTCTTAGGTATCGCCACCCGCGCATTCGGGCCTTTCAGCCACGGCCGGCACGGGTCGTAGCTCATCTGGCCGGCGTTATGAGCTTGCGGCGGGGCATTGAGCATGTCCTGTACAATGGAGCGAACTTCCATATGACGAAAGCCATTAAGCGCAGGCGCAAACCGGCTCAGGGCGGCAAACAGAGCCACCCGCACCTTGCGGTGTGGGCAAGTTGTCACGCGCGGCAGGCCGAAGCGCAGGCCCGGGGCGCGTTAGCCTGTGTCGAGGGCATGTAAGTGGCGATCTCGATCAAGGCCGGGCCAAACGCGGCGTCCTGCTGCGCGGCAGCACGAAATACATTGACGCCGCCAACTATCGCCGGATGGGGCATGACGGCATCCCCATCCCTTCGCAGAACCGAGCGATCTTTGCCTGCATCGCCCCTATCACCGTGCGGACCGCGCAGGAGATCGGGCTGCCCGCGGACGTGATGGCGCGCCGCAACGAGTATACTATGGATGGCCTCGTCGCCGCTCTCGTCGAATATTTCTCTCACCCTGAATTTCAGTTAAAGGCGTACCGTTGGATACCGCCGAGATCACCGTGACCCCAAATGACTCATCTTCCCTCCTTTTAGCGCTACGCAAAACTCGCCCGTGGAGTTAGTTCTCGCATGCAAGTGAAAGAACCAACTGAGAGGCGCGCTGTCGTGCTGTTGAGCGGCGGATTGGATTCGGCCACCACGCTAGCATGCGCGCGCACGGAATTTCATTGTTACGCCCTCGCCTTCGACTACGGTCAGCGGCATCGCATCGAACTCGATGCTGCCCGACGTGTGGCGCAAGACATGGGCGCGATGGAATTCCGAATCGTGAGGCTGGATCTACGAGCCATTGGCGGCTCGGCGCTCACGGCCAATCTTGACGTGCCCAAAGGACGCTCGCTCGAGGTGATAGGGCAAGGCATTCCGATCACCTACGTCCCCGCCCGTAACTCGGTCTTTTTAGCCATCGCGCTGGGATATGCTGAAGTCATCGGGGCCTGGGACATCTTTTTTGGGGCGAATGTGCTGGACTACTCGGGCTATCCAGATTGCCGCCCGGCATTCCTCCAGGCATTTGAGCGCCTAGCCAATGTGGCCACCAAAGCCGCCACGGAGGGCAAAGGGACCTTTCAGGTCCACGCGCCATTGCTCCATCTGACCAAAGCCGAAATCATCTGCCTGGGAACCGAGCTGGGTGTGAACTACAGCCTGACCCATTCCTGCTACGATCCGGACACGGCCGGCCGCGCTTGTGGCGCTTGCGATAGCTGTGTGCTGCGCCGGAAAGGGTTCGCCGAGGCCGGGATACCGGATCCAACGATATATACAGCATAAACCGGTTGTGGGAGATTGACCATGACTCACAGTCCCATCATCCAGATCACGAAACGCTTCACATTTGAAGCGGCCCACGCGCTGCCGTATCATCACGGGCCATGTGCACGGCCCCACGGCCACAGCTACAAACTCGAAGTCACAGTCGCTGGCCTGATTAAGTCCCAGCCCGGAGCGAACGACCACGGCATGGTAATGGACTTTGCGGACCTGGTGCACCTGGTCCAACAAGCCGTCATCGAAATACTTGACCACCAGGATCTGAACCAGATCACGGGGTGCTACACCACAGCGGAAAATCTTGTCGTCTGGGTGTGGGACCGATTGGAAGCCGCCGGGTTGCAGGGTATGCAACGTATTCGCTTGTGGGAGACAGAGACAGGCTGGGTTACGCTGGAAAAGCCAGCCTGACTAAGAAGGGGACGGTGGAGTATGCGCGATCAAGTTCAATTGCCGGTGAACGAGCTTTTTGGACCAACGCTCCAGGGCGAAGGTTTTGTGATTGGCCGGCGCTCGATGTTTGTGCGCTTTGCCTACTGTGACTACAAGTGTGGCTGGTGCGACACCAAATACTCCTGGATGCCGGAGTTGATGACCTTTGAGCGGTTGACACCCGATCAAATTGTGGAGCAACTGGTGGCGCGCAGCCGCTGTCGTTGGGTGACGCTGACGGGCGGCAATCCCGCGATCCACGACCTCGCGCCAATGCTGGCGGCGCTGAAGGACCGGCCCGATCCCTATCACATAAACTTGGAAACGCAGGGGTCCATTGCCCGAGAGTGGTTCGGCTTGTGTGACCTGGTAACGCTCTCTCCAAAACCGCCCAGTTCAGGTATGCCGACCCATTGGGACAAGTTAGATCGCTGCATAGCACTGGCGCGCAACGCGGTATTGAAAGTCGTCGTCCTCGATGAGGCCGACTACGCCTATGCCCGGCAAGTCCGTCAACGCTATCCTAACTTGCCGATGGCGCTACAAGTGTGCAACGACGTGGGACGGGACAACGCTCAGGCATTGCTCAATAAGTGCAATATGTTGGCTGAGCGGGTGCTACATGACGATGCGGATTGGGGCGACATAGCCGTCCTTCCCCAGTTGCATGTCCTGCTGTGGGGGAACAAGCGAGGGATTTGAAGCCTTGATAATTGTGTCTCTTTGTATTTTGTTCTAATGGGCGCGCTGCCTCTATGGTTTTCACCCCGAACTTCCACTTATGGAGAACCAATGGATCT
>JAYTFQ010000256.1:0-5371 GCA_043734225.1 Anaerolineales bacterium
AATTGCTTCCTGATTTGAAGGATTGCCGCGTCGAGCGCCCGCGTCTTCGAACTGTGAGAATCGCCAGCCATAATCGTCTCCTGGTTGCCTGATGAGCGAGTGTACTTGAGCCAAAGTCAAAAAGCAAGGCGCGCTTCTAAAATCACGGCGCTCGTGTTATAACGTGATCCGTATGATCCTCGATCGGCACATTTCCATTCGCCCGGCGCTCCCCGCTGACCGGAATGCGCTGCTGGCCTTGCAGCGTTACGAGCCGAACGTCCATTCCCATCTCGACTGGAAACCGGCCGAAGATTGGCTGGGCAGCCAGCCGTATCTGGTGGCCGAGCGCGGCAAGCGCGTCATCGGCGCGCTGGCCTGCCCGCCCGACCCGCCAGATACCGCCTGGCTGCGGCTTTTTGCCGCCGTCGGTGACAGCAACCCAACGGCCGTCTGGGACCTGATGTGGCCCGCCGCCCGAGCGGCACTGGCGGAACGCGGCGTGAAGCTCGCCGCCGCGCTCGGCATGGAAGAGTGGTTTGGGCCGCTGTGCCTGCGCGCCGGCTTCGAGTTGACCCATTCCGTCATCGTGCTCGCCCGGCAGCGCGCACCGCTGGACCCGGCCATGAACTTGCCCCCCGACGTGCAGGTGCGGGAGGCGCAGCGCTCCGACTATGCCGCCGTGGCCGCTACCGACCTGGCCGCTTTCACGCCGCCCTGGCAAATGTCCGCCGAGCTGATGAGCCAGGCCATCCCGCTGGCCGACCTGATCACGGTCGCCGAGGTGGATCAGCAGATTGTCGGCTACCAACTGACCACGCCCAGCCAGATGGGCGCGCACCTGGCCCGGTTGGCTGTGCTGCCGGGCTGGCAAGGCCATGGCATCGGCAAAGTCCTGGTGCGCCATTTAATTGAACATTACAATCGGCGCGGCATCCGTGAGTTGACAGTGAACACCCAGGACACCAATTCCGCCTCGTTGAGTGTTTATCGCAATCTGGGCTTTAGAGACACCGGCGCCAAATTCCCGGTTTATCAATACAGCCTGGCTGGAGCCGTGCATGGCTGACGCGAACGCCGGACGCGCGCTGCCCAACGCGCGCGTGCGCCGGCTGATGCTGGCCATCCAGGACGTGATGGGCCAGAGCGGGCTGGCCACCATCCTGCGCCAGGCCAGCTTGCAGCGCTTTGCCGGCGCCCTGCCGCCGGCGAACAACGAGCCGGGACTGAAAGCCGCCGAATACGCGGCTCTGATGCAGGCCATCGAGAACTATTATGGCCGCGGCGCGCGCGGCACACTCACCCGCGTCGGCTACGCGTCATTCAATCGTCTGGTCGCCAGCCGGCGCCTGTCCGCCGCGGGCTGGCGGGCGCTGTTCCGGGTTCTGCCAAACCAAACCCGCCAGGTGCTCACCCTCAAGTGGCTGGCGCGCCAGATGGCTGGCCGCGCGGGGCGCGTGACGGTTTACCTGGACGATAACCATCTTAGCCTGGTCGATCACGACAGCGATGCCACGGTCGGCCGCCGGCGCGAGACCGAAATCTGCTGGGAGACCGTCGGCGAAATTCAGGAAGCGTTGAAGTGGGGCACCGGGCAGGAATACGATGTTAACGAGCGCAGTTGCAAAGCCAAAGGCGACGCCGCCTGCCGCTTCGAAGTCGGCGATCCGCTGGGCTGGGCCTAATACCCATTGACTGCAAACGCGTGCAGCCCGGCCACAATGGCTGGCGCGATGACCAGCGCCGGCAAATAGTTGGCCACGCGGATCGGCCGCAGCTCCAAAAGCGAACCAAACCCAATCGCCATAATCAGCAGGCCGCCGACGGCGGTCATCTCGTTAATCATAGGCGTGGTCAGCAGCGACTGGGCCTGTGCCGCCAGTAAGCTGATCCCGCCCTGATAAACCAGAATGATGATGGTTGAGAAAAGCACCCCCACGCCCAATGAGGCCGAGAACGCCAGGGCTCCAAAACCATCTAACAGGGATTTAACGGCCAGGATTTGATAGTTGCCCGTCAGCCCATCCTGGATCGACCCCAGGATGGCCAGCGGGCCCACACAAAAGATCAGGCTGGCCGAAACAAAACCCTTAATGAAACGCGCCGCCCCCTCGCTGCTGCTGCTGTGCGCGAAGCGCCCCTCCAGCCAGGCGCCCAGCCGCCGCAGCAGGCTATCCAGGTTCCACCATTCTCCCAACAATCCGCCCACCAGCGCGCTGCCCAAGGTGATCAAGGCATTTTGAGACTGCAGAGTCAGCTTTACGCCCAGGGCGATGGTAAACAAGCCCAATGTCCAAATCACCGTCTCGTGCACGCGCGCCGGCAGCCGCCCCCCGATCAGCGTGCCCAGTGTGCCGCCAATCAGCACCGCCGCAATGTTTATGAAGGTCCCCGTCATATCTTCTCCGTGTTGGGATGGTCTGAAATTGCGCCTGCTTGGACGCGGATTATAATGCTCGCCATGACCAGGCGCTATCGGACGCTGCTTTTCATGGGATATGGCCTGCTGGGCGCGCTGCTCGTGGCCGGCCTGCTGCTGATCCTCACGCGCCGCCCGGCCGGCGTGCCGGTGCAGTTGCAGGATCCTCCCACGCCCCAGCCGCTGCGTGTGCACGTCACCGGCGCCGTCGGCACGCCGGGGGTCTATCACCTGCCGCCCGGCAGCATTGTGCAGGACGCGCTGGCGGCGGCCGGCGGCCCAACCGGGCAGGCCGACGTGCAACTTCTCAATTTGGCGCACGTGCTGCATGATGGCGAACAGGTGGTTGTGCCCGCGGCAGCCCCCACCGCTGCCTCGCCCGCCGCAACCGGCGTGGCCGCTGCCGGCCGGGGCGGCGCCTCGGCGACGGCGGCCAGCCTGATTAACATCAACACGGCGACCGCTGCCGAGTTGGAGGCCCTGCCCCGGGTGGGGCCGGCCCTGGCCCAGCGCATTGTCGATTATCGCACGGCGCACGGGCAATTTCGCGCGATTGAAGATATCATGCTGGTAAGCGGTATTGGTCCGGCGACGTTTGACCAGATCAAAGCCCGCATCACCATTAACTGAAGGGAACGGCATGCCTTTGCATCAAAACAAACGCTTATGGCAGCGCCACGTGCTGGCTGAAAACCGCCGCTCGGTAGATGGACTGCTGGAAACACTCTCGGCCGATCCCGTTTACCAGGTGATGGCGACCGGCGCCGTGCATCGCGGGCGCGACGGCGTGGCCGCCTTCTATAGCGGATTGTTTGAGTCGATGCCGGACGTCACCTTTGACCTGCAGGATGTCTACATTGGCGAGAACGGCGTCGTGGAGGAATCGGTGCTGGTGGGCACCCACACTGGCGATTTGTTTGGCTTGCCGCCCACCGGCCGCCCTCTGCGCCTGCCGCTGACCATTGTGTTCCCCATGCGCGACGGGGAAATCCTGAGCGAGCGGTTGTATTTCGACTTAGACAGTCTTCAGCGCCAATTGGGTCTGCGCGCCTAACTCTCATGGAGGCTGTGTATCACCGGCAAGTGCTGCAGCGCGCCATTGGCCAGCAGGTGTCGCCGCGCGCGCTGGCCGCCATCACCGCCGCCAACCTGGACCAGGACTCACTGCGCGGTCTGCTGCGGCCTGAGCTGCATTTCGACAATAGCCTGTTCACAAAGAGCCTCGGCTATGTCGAGACGCTGCGCGCCACAGCCGCCGGCGCCGATCGGCCAGCGACGGCCTGGGACGCCTTTGGCCGCCTGAGCCACACGGTGCAGGATTTCTACTCGCACTCCAACTACGTGGCGCTCTGGCTAGAGCCATTCGCCGCTGGCGCCTGGCCCGCGGTCGACAAGATTGACGGCCTGGATGCCGCTGTGCTGCGCCACCCGCGCCTGTTCACCGGCCGCATCTACCTGCCGCTGGAAGCGCTGTGCCTGTTTCCCTTCCTGCGGCCGGTCGTTCGGCCGCTTCTCCCGCGTGATTCCCATGCCTGGGTCAACCTGGATGGCCCGGAGACCGGCCCCCTTTTCCCTTACAGCCTGGAGGCCGCCGTCCAGCGCACGCGCGCGGAGTTCGACCGGACGCTGGCCGCCATCGGCGAGGCCGGCGACGAACCGCGCATGGCAGCCTTTCTGGACACGCCCTGAGGGCGTCCGGCCAGACATTATGTCCGTCACTGCCTCTGGCAGCGGCTGCCACTTCTTTTTGCGGTTTTCGGCCGAAAAGCCACTACCGCCACTACTGCCACATGAAAACAAGGCCCCCGCAAGCAACCTGAAAACTTGTCATAAAATGCCAGCCGAATGGGAGGCTGTGGCCCGACGAAAGTCGAGCCGCGGTATCCCTTCCGGCCAAAACAACCTTGACTCCACTGCAAAAAGGTCTGGCAGCGAAATGAGTGGAGCAAATGTAACCGTTTGTGCCGTGACTCGCACGCAGCTTCCCTATTTAGGCCGGATTCTTGCTACCGAAGTGGGGCGTCTGCCCTGGCGTTTTCGGCGAAACATAGTTCTTCCAGTAGAGTCAACCTTGATTTCTCTGGTTTCCTCGGATTTCATCGCTACTGAACCGAACCGAGCTGGGTAGCAAGGCGACTCCACCGGACTTTCTGTCACAAGCCGGCCGGGGCTGGTGTTATCATGCTGAGAAGGCGGATGCACCAACCAAAACCGCTGGAAATATCTGAAATTGGCTGCTTACAAAGCGTTCGGTAAACCCAGTCCAACGGCGCCCACCACCATTCGCACCATGGCCCAGCCCATCGAGCGCGAAGCTGAGTTTGACGCTGCCTTCTCCGAGCATTACACGCGGGTGTACGGCGTCCTATTCCGCATGCTGGGCGACCGGGCGCAGGCGGAGGATCTGACCATCGAGGCCTTCTGGCGGCTGTGGGAGCGCGCCCCGCAGCACCGTGAAAACCTGGGCGGCTGGTTATATCGTGTGGCCATGCGCCTGGGCTACAACGCGCTGCGGGCCGCGCGCCGGCGGGAGGGCTACGAGCTGCAAGCCGGGCGCGCGGCGCTGGAGCAGAACACCTCGCCCGAGCCCAGCCGGATTGTGGAGCAGCAGCAGGAGCGCACACAGGTGCGCGCCGTGTTGGGCGATATGAAAGAACGCGACGCGCAGTTGTTGGTTTTGCGGCACTCGGGTTTTTCCTACCGCGAAATCGCCGACGCGCTGGGCGTTGCGCCCGGTTCGGTGGGCACGCTGTTGGCCCGGGCCGAAGCCGAATTCGAAAAACGCTACGCGCCCTAGTTCCGGGAGAGATGCGATGCACGGGCACATCAGTCACGCCAACCTGCGAGTTTTTCTGGACCACGAGCTGCCAGCCGGGCAGCAAGTGGAGGCCGAGCAGCACCTGGCTGGCTGCCCCGATTGCCGGGTGCGGCTCCAGGCGGTCGCCGCGCGCGCCGCGCGGGTGAACGAGCGCA
>JAYTFQ010000257.1:0-7310 GCA_043734225.1 Anaerolineales bacterium
GCATTTTATAACGGACTCAGCCGATACTGACCCATTACTCCACCACTTGCCCGCGCGCCACCAGCCCCGCCCAACACGCCCGGAGCAGAAACACCATCCCTGCCCCCGTCACCAGTCCATTGGCCACCCAGCCGATGGCCGGCGCCACCGGCAAATCGCTCAGCCAGCGCGACACACTCAGGTTGACAATCTGCGCCACAATCACCACCCCAATCCACAGCCAGGTGGGCCTGCCCCACGCGCGCAGCGCCAGCCACTGGCAGGCGCCCACCACCAGCCCGCGCAGGATTTCAAACGGCAGCAGGCTGCCGCTGTCGCCCAGCACATCCACCGTCTGCGAAAACCCGCCGGCGCTCACATACCCCAGATACAAGCCATACGACAGCGTCCAGCCCAGGATGGTGAGCGCGATCCAGCGATAGTCGCTCTTCACAGCGCGCCGCAGCACGTACCATTGCGCCAGGCCCAGGATAAACCCCTGGGCCACGCCCGCCGGCAGCAGCACCAGCAGCAGCGCCAGCGAGGCGGCCGGGCCCGGCGGGGCGCTCAGCGCCGCGGTCAGCCGGTTGGCCAGCAGCACGCGGTAATAGAGATTGAAGGCAAACAGGCCGAGCGTGGTGAGCGCGGCCCAGAAAAACAGCGTCTGGACGAACTCTGGCGGCTGCGGCGGGAGATCCTCGTCGGCGCGCGCCACGTGAATCGGTTCGATTTTGTTCTGCAATGGAGCCTCTTTAGGCCGTGAACCACGCGTCGCTGGCCGCCGGCTGGCGCCATTACGCCTTACGCGGCGCTTCCAGTGTCAACCCCGGCGCCTTGAACACCAGCCGCGTCACCTTCCCGCCCTCAAGCGCGAAGTCAAAACGGTCCCGTTTGATGGTGAAACCCACCCACTCCTCCGTCAGCTTGTAGGGCTTGATTTCCGCCGCCGCGCCGCCCGTTGGTGATTGTAAGACCTTGCCATCATGGACCATGACGGTGAAGGCCAGGCCCTCGATCGGGGTCACATATTCGCCCTGCAGCGCGGCCAGGATGGCGTCGCTCAGAACAGGCTGCTTGCGCTTGAAGATCAGGTCTTCCACCGCCGGCTCCAGCGGCACCGAGACGGATGAGATCTCGCCGTTATCGTCCACCAGGAAGCGCACCTTCATCCAGTGGTCGAAGTCCTCGAGGTGCCATTCGAACACGTTGTAGTGATAGTGCCGCAGTTCGGTCCACGGGAAGCTGCCCACCGTCCGGGCCTGCATCCGGCCGCCTTCCACTCGCACGGCGAAGTCTGGGTAACCGTCCGTCTCGTACTCGCCCAAGTAGGTCTCCAGCGCGTGGGTGGGCGGGGCGTGCTCTACTTGCTCCTGGGCGGAGGTCTGTTTGCCCTTGGCCTGGCCCGCGATCATGGGGTCAAAGAGTCCATGGAACTTCGTGTTCCAATCGCGGTCGGGCAGGTCCAGCGCCCGATCCAGGCTTTCATACAGCAGCACATCGCGCAGCGGCAGCCCGGCAATGTTGGTCAGCGCCACGATGCCGATATTGGCTTGCGGCACGAAGCCGATGATCAGGCTATGCCCTTCCACGTTGCCGCCATGATGCACCAGGGTGACGCCGCGGTACGGCTCGACAAACCAGCCCAGGCCATAGGTGAAGATGGTGTTGCCCATCAAGGCTTCACCGAGGCCGCCGCCGGGGATGACGGTGTGCGGCAGGTGCATCTGCTTGAGGTTGTCCGCCGACACCAGCTGCACCGCGCCGGCCCGGCCGGCGTTGACGTGCACCTTCAGCCATTGGGTGAGGTCGGCCAGCGTGGAGAACAGGGCGCCGGCCGCGCCGGGCGAGAGCTCGGTGTGCTGGCCAAAGGGCATCCGGATCAGGCCCTTGGCGCCGCCGGCCTCGTCGCGGTCCACCCGGTAGCCGGCGGCGTTTGGCTGCCCGGCTTGGGGCGGCTCGGGCCGGAAATTGGAGGCTGTCATCCCCAGCGGCGTGAAGATGCGCGCCTGCACGAAGTCTTCCCACTTTTGCCCGGCCAGCTTTTCCACCAGGTGGGCGGCGGCGTAATACATCAGGTTGTTGTACTGGAACTTCTCGCGGAAGGTGGCGCTGAACTTCAGGTGGCGCATGCGCGCCACGAACTCGGCCCGCGAAATGTCCAGCCGCCAGGCGGCCCAATCGTGCCGCGGCAGGCCGGTGCGGTGGCTGAGCATATCGCGCACGGTGACATGCCGGGTGATGTAGGCATCGTCCAGGATGAACTCGGGCATGTATTCATACACCGGCTTATCCCATTCCAGCTTGCCCTCGTCCACCAGCAGCGCCACGCTCATGGCCGTAAACGACTTGGTGACCGAGGCCATGGCGAAGCGCGTGCCGGCCGTCAGCGCGACCTGGTTTTCAACCTCGGCCAGGCCATACACGGCCTGGTGCAGCACCTCGTCGCCGCGCACGATCGACAGCGCCACGCCCGGGCAGCTCCACGAGCGCATGGCGGCTTCAATATACGCGTCAAATTCGGAGAGACGGCTCATATCGTTTTCTCGTATCGCATAGCATGCCCCTCATCCGGATCGCCGATGTACTCGAAAATAGCCCGCGGGCGCCACCCTTCGATAAACATCTGTCCTGGGAGGCCTGCTGCGCCTGATGTGCGGTCGAAGAAAAGGTAAATGACCCAGTGATCGGCGTCTTGGCTAATTTTCCACGTACCGGAGCCCGACAAAAAACCCTGGCTGGACTTGCCAAAATTGAGACACCAATCTGGCATGTTGACCAATTCAAACCGCCCGTCGGCTCGAAAGGTAACGGTGTGGGTCGAGAGCGTATAGCCGCCGTTGCGCTGCATGTCGATCAACGATGCAGGTGTTGCAGCCCAGACTCCTTCGAAGTCGGTAATGGTTGGCTCGGGCTGAAAAAGAAAGGGATGATTGGTGTACCAATTTACTCCAGAACACATGACGCAAAAGGCGATACCGCCGACGGCTAACCCGAATGGCAGCCCTCGCCTAAAGGTTTGTGGTGTCTTCGGTTTCGCCACCGCAGCGCTGATTGCATAGGCTGCTGCGCCCGCGCCAACAGTCATTATGAGAACAACTGCCAGCAGCAGTAAGGCCATCAACCAATAGAACGGGTTCAGTAATGGCACAACTCTTCACCCGCGTAATAAACCATCGCCTTGGCTGTCAGAGTTTTTGAGGGAAGGCAAGCATTTGCGCATGTGGCTAGATTTTCAAATCTTCCAACCGCGTCCCCTGGCCTTGAAGCAGGCTTTGACGAGCCCGCTCGATGCGGGCCAAAAAAAGCGGGTCGTGTTCCAGGCGGTAATCAAACCAGTCGTCTTCCGATTCAAAGCCGACCAGGATGCCGGCTGGCTTGCCATGCCGGGTAATGATGATGTCCTCTTTCGCAGCCAGCCGCAGATATTTCGACAACTCGTCCTTAACTTCATTCAGGGCTACCTTTTTCATCGGGTTCTCCCATGGTACCGAGCCATTCAATGGCGTTGTCTTTATGCACGATCCCCAAAATCTCTACGCGCTCTCGGGTGACATCATAAAAAATGCGTATGTCGTCTACGCGCAGCCGGTACTGAGGTTGCGACAGACCGCGCAAACGCTTAATGCGACTCTTGCTGGTGCGTGTGGGATTGTGGCGTAAATGCAGTTCGACTGCATCCCGCACCTGTGCCCGGAAGTTGGCTGTGAGCGCGCGCCAATCTTCCGCCGCCTCCGGCGAAAAAACAATCTCAAATCGCATTATGGCTATATTATAGCTATATTCAAGGGCGGGTCAATATTTGGTATCCAGCCGGCCGTGGCCGCTCAGGTCGGTCAGGGCGTCCAGCAGGCCGCCGCGCATGGCGTGCGTGCCTTCTATCATCGGAAACACTTCTTCCATCATTTTGTTAATAATGCGGCTCCTCAGGTGATTTTACAAAAATCTAGCCCGCCCTCATCCAGGTGAATGAGCGCGTTGGCGGGCGGCGTGTCTGCCAGCCTGGACACGATTTTTTCTAGAGTCTTCATCTCAGTCTGCCATAAAATGCCGGCCGAATTGGATGCCGCGAAGCGGCCAGACGATTGTCTGACCACCGCATCCAATTCGGCCAAAACATCCTTGATTTCCCCGCTGACAGGCGCCAGCGGCGGGTCCGCGCCGCACGGCTGGGCAGTTACCCAATGCCAGGCAATATTCTCAGCCAACGCTTACCCGATATATATCCCTTGTAAATCTGCCGGCGGCATACTGCCAGCATAGAGAAGGGACATGGATGAAATGAACACTCAATTGAAAGTCAAATTGTTGCCCGCGGTCCTGGCCGCGCTGTTGGCCGGCACCACCACCATCAGCGGTCTAACGGCCGGCGCCACGGTGGGCGCGGTCGCTCACAATCTCACCGCCTACACGCAGGCTCGGGTGGCGGTTTCGGCGCCCGCGCCGGTGGCGGCGGTGGTGCCGGTGAATACCGCCCCAGTGGCCCAGCCGGCCGCCACCAGCGTGGCGCCCGCCGTGGCCAGCCCGGCCAGTTCTGTGGCTCAAGACCTGCAAGCGGCGGTGGAAAGCGTCTACACCCAGGCCAATCCGAGCGTGGTCTACATCGTCGTCAGCGCCGGCGGCAATGGCTTTGGCGGCAGCCAGGCCAGCGGCAGCGGCTTCGTGTATGACAAGAACGGCATGATCGTGACCAATGCGCACGTGGTCAGCGGCGCGGACACGATTGAGGTGGTGTTTGCCGATGGCTCGCACCAGACCGCCCAGTTGGTGGGCGCCGATGCGGCCAACGACCTGGCCGTGATCCAGGTGTCGCGGCTGCCGGCCTCGGCCGTGCCGCTGACCCTGGCCGCCAACAATAGCGTGACGGTGGGCGAGTTTGTCACCGCCCTGGGCAGCCCGTTCGGCGAGCAGAACTCGTTTTCCTTCGGGATTGTCAGCGGGCTCAACCGCAGCATGAGCAGCGCCACCGCCACCCGCAATCGGCGCGGCAACATCGGCTCGGCCCTCACCAGCCTGATCCAGACCGACGCGCCCATCAACCCGGGCAACTCCGGCGGCCCGCTGCTGAACCTGGACGGGCAGGTGGTGGGCATTACCAATGCCATTGAAAGCACCAGCGGCAGCGGCGCGGGCGTGGGCTTTGCCATCCCCACCAGCGTCATCCGCCAGGTGGTGCCCGGCATCATCAGCGGCGGCTAAGGCGCGTGGGCAGACCGTTTCTGAAAAAAAATATGCCGGCCGAGCAATGCTCGGCCGGCATATTTTTTTGGGGATGGCCTATTCAGGCGGCGAATATTGCCGACAGGGAACTTTCACCGTCACCGTGGTGCCCTGGCCGGGCGCGCTGGTTATTTCCAGTTGGCCTGAAATGGCGTGCACGCGCTCGCGCATGCTGACCAGGCCCAGCGAGTGCTTCTGCGCCGCCGCGGCCAGATCGAACCCCTGGCCATTATCCGCAATGCGCAGCACCGCCCAGCCGGCTTCCTCGGCCAGTGAGATGCGCACGGCCGTGGCCTCGGCATGGCGGGCCACGTTGGTCAGGCTTTCCTGGGCCACGCGGTAGACGGCGATACCGGCGCCGGGGTCTAGCTCCAGCGTGTCCAGCATGGTCTCAAACCGGCAGTCCAGGTCGGCCGCGTCGGCGAACTCCTGGGCCAGCCCCTGCAAGGCCGCTACCAATCCCAGAAACTCCAGGGCCGGCGGGTGCAGGTCGGTGGCTAACCGCCGCACCAGTTGGATGGCGTCATCGATTTGGGCCAGCGCCGTGTTGAGTGTGGCGGACGGGTCCAGTTCGCCGGTGCCGGGCCGGACGCGCAGCCGCGCGACCGTCATCTTCAGCCCGGTCAGCGCGCCGCCCAGCACATCGTGCAGATCACGGCCCAGGTTTTGGCGCTCCACTTCGCGCGCAGTCTGCAGGTCGGCCGTCAGGGCCCGCAATTGTTTGTTGGAGGCGGCCAGCTCGGCCGTGCGCTCCTGCACGCGCTGCTCCAGAGTGGCGTTTAATCGGCGGGCCTGCTCATACAGGCGGGCATTGTCCAGCGCCAGGGCCGCGCGGGCAGCCAGCTCCTGGACCAGGATCAGATCGACTTCCGTGTAGGCGCGCGGGGTGATATCGCGCGACAGGGCGATGGCGCCAAAAGTTTGGCCGCGCGCCTGAAGCGGCACGACCAGCCCGCTGTGGATGGGAAACCGTTCCAGATAGGGCCAGAAGCGGGTGGGCGAATTGGCCCGCACCTGCTCGAGGCTGAGGACCGGCAGCAGCACGGGCTGGCCCGTTTCAATCACGCGTCCGCTGACGCCTTCACCCAATTGCAGCGAGGTCTCGCTAAACTTGCGATAAAAGGCCAGCGCTTCCGGGTTGGCATGGTAAACAGCCACCAACTGGTCGTTTTGGCCCATATTGTCTGTCAGGCGCAGCACGCAGCCGTCGCCCAGCAGCTGGGCCAGATGGCGCACAATGGCATCGAACAAGGAACGGCTATCCTGGCCGGCGCGGGCGAAGAGATCGAAGGCTTCTACCAGGACCTGCATCCGCAGGTGTCCGGCCTCGATCTGGGCTTCGATCTGCTTGCGGCTGGTGATATCAATTGCAGCGCAGACCAGGCCCACCACGCGCCCGTGGGCGCGCTGCGGCTCAACAAGGAGCTCAAATGTGCGCGGACCGTTGGCGCCGGTCAGCGTCACCTCGGCCCGCTCCGGCTGGCCCTGCTCGAGCACCCGGCGTTTGACCGCCATCAGCGGCGCCGCCTCGGCCGGCTCAAACAGGTCGGCGTCGGTGCGGCCCAGGGCCTCATGATCTGGGAAACCGATGGCTGGCTGGTAAGTCCAGGTATAGCGCAGCTCGGCATCCTGGGTGGAGAGCGTAATGGCCGCGGCGCGCATGGCCAGGCGCAACTGCTCTTCGCTCGGGCCGCGCTCGGCCTCGCTCTGGGCGCGCACGGTGATGTCGCGGATGGTGGACAGCATGGCCGTGCGGCGGCCCAGATCGTTCAGAAAGGCGATGCGGGTTTCAATGACCCGGCGCGTTCCGTCCGCGCGCACAATCGTGGATTCGATGCGCGGAGGGACATCCTTGGCCCGGAAGATGGCCTGGTACTGCAGCCGCACCCAGGCCCGCTGCTCAAGTGGGATCATGATGGCAAAGTCTTGGCCGATGATGTCGGCGAGAGAATACCCGTACAGCTGCGCGTAAGCGGGATTGGCAATCGTCACCATCCCATCCGCATCGGAGATTGCCATGGCATCGGAAGTCAGGCCCCAGACCGTTTGCAGATCTTGCAGGTTAGGATAGGGCGCGCCTGGGACGCGCCGGTCGCCGCCGATGTCAATCATGG
>JAYTFQ010000258.1:0-8395 GCA_043734225.1 Anaerolineales bacterium
CCCGCAGGGGGCTGACCACGACATCCAATTCGGCCCAAACATCCTTGATTACCTTGTTCACGGCGAAGTCTCCGCGCCAACCGGCTGGGTAGTTACCAAATTGGTGGAATAATACGGCTTATGGATTTTCTGGAAGGCACGGTCGAGCGCGTCACCTACTTCAACGCCGAGAATGGCTACTCGGTGGTGCGGCTGAAGCCGGCGCGCGGGGTGGACCTGGTGACGCTGGTGGGCAACTTGCCGGAGCTGAGCCCGGGTGAGCATGTGCGGCTGCAAGGCGAGTGGACGTCGCACTCCGAGTACGGGCGGCAATTCAAGGCGGAAAAGTGTGAGCAAACGCTGCCGGCGACCGTCGAGGGCATCCGGCGCTATTTGGGCTCGGGGCTGATCAAGGGCGTGGGGCCGAGGACGGCTGACCGGATTGTGCAGGCGTTTGGCGCCGAGACGCTGAACGTGATTGATCTGCAGCCGGACCGGCTGCGCGAGGTGCCCGATATCGGGCCGAAGCGCTACCGGCTGATCCGCGAAGCCTGGGAGACGCAGAAACACATCAAGGAAGTGATGGTGTTTTTGCAGGGCCACGGCGTGACCACCGGGCTGGCAGTGAAGATTTACAAGCAGTATGGCGACGAGTCGCTCAACGTCGTTCGCACCGATCCCTACCAACTGGCGCGGGACATTTGGGGCATCGGCTTCCGCACGGCGGACAAGATCGCCCAGGCGCTGGGGCTGCCGCCAGACGCGCCCACCCGGCTGGAAGCGGGGCTGGCACACCAACTGAGCGAGATGGCCGACGATGGGCACGTGTATGTGCCCGAGCCGGAGCTGCTGAAGGCCGCCAACGAGCTGCTGGCCGTGGCGGCGGAGCTGCTGCCGGCCGCGCTCGACCGGCTGGCTGAGGCGCGGCGCATCCAACGTGACCACCTGGCCGGCGTGGCGGAAACGGCCGTATACCTGATGCCGTTTTATCAGGCCGAGGTGCATGTGGCCCAGCGGCTGAAGACGCTGCTGAATGTGCCGGTTTCGCGGCTGAGCGGCATGCAGGCGTTCGACTGGCCGGCATTCTTCGCCGGGCTGCAAATGCGCCCGGATGGTGTGGCGCTCTCGACGGAGCAGCAGCAGGCCGTGCAGTTGGCCGTGACGTACAAAGTGTGCGTGCTCACCGGTGGCCCCGGCACCGGCAAGACAACCACCCTGCGCACGCTGATCCAATTGCTGGAGCGGCGCGGGCACGTGGTGGCGCTGGCCTCGCCCACCGGCCGGGCGGCCAAGCGCCTTTCGGAGGCCACCGGCCGCGCAGCGCAGACCTTGCACCGCCTGCTGGGGTTTGGGCCGCAGGGCGGGTTCCAATTCAATGAACAGCACCGGCTGCCGGCGGACATGGTGGTGGTCGACGAAGTCTCGATGCTGGACCTGCTATTGACCAACAACCTGCTAAAAGCCATTGACCCGGCCGCGCACTTGCTGCTGGTGGGCGATGTGGACCAACTGCCGTCAGTGGGGGCCGGCAATGTGCTGCATGATCTGGTGGCCTCTGGCCAGGTGCCGGTGGCGCGGCTGGAAACCATTTTCCGGCAAGCGACCGACAGCCACATCATCACCAATGCCCACCGCATCAACCACGGCCAGGTGCCGGTCTTCGACAAAGACTCGCGCGATTTTTTCTTATTCAGCGAGGATGAAGCGGAGGCCGCCGCGGCGCGGGTGGTGGAGGTGGTGCACGAGCGCATCCCGCGCCGCTTTGGCCTGGACCCGCTGATCGATATTCAGGTGCTGGCGCCGATGCACCGCGGCGCGGCCGGTGTGGGCAACTTGAATGTGCAGTTGCAGGCCGCGCTCAACCCGCCGGCCGCTGCCAAGCCAGAGCGCCAACTGGGCGGCCGGCTTTTTCGGGCCGGCGATCGGGTGATGCAAATTCGTAACAATTACCAGAAGGAAGCTTTCAACGGCGATATTGGTCGGCTGGCGGAAGTGGACGTCGAGAACCAGTCCATGACCGTGGTCTTCGATGGCCGGCCGGTGTTGTATGAGTGGAGCGAGGCGGATGAATTGATCCATGCCTTCGCGGTCAGCATTCACAAATCGCAGGGCTCGGAGTTTGCGGCGGTGGTGGTGCCGCTGGTCAGCCAGCATTACATGATGCTGCAGCGCAACCTGCTGTACACGGCCATCACCCGCGCCAAACAGTTGTGCGTGCTGGTGGGCAGCCGCAAAGCCATTGCCATTGCCGTGCGCAACGCCAAGGTCGCGAAGCGCTGGTCGGGTTTGGCCGAGCGCCTGAAAGGGTAAACCCATGATTGACCGGGAGCGGCCCGATTTATCCGGCGTCACGCCGGCCGTGCGGGCTTACATCGAAGCCCTGGAGGCGCGGCTGGCCACCGCCGCCATTGTGGACGGCGCGGACTATATAGATGCCGCGGAGCATGCGCCCCCGGCCCCACTGGAGCCCAACGAGCCGCCGACGACGCTGCAGGTGATCAGCATCAGCGCCCGGGGCGTGGCCAAGCGCACGCCGCGCCACCTGTATGCGCGCCAGCGGCGCGGGGGCATGGGCATTTTCGACATTGAGACGACGGAGGGTGATCGCCCCGCGTTCGTGGTCGTGGCGGATGCACAGGCCGATCTGCTGCTTTTGACCAACCAGGCGCGCGCCTTTCGACTGCCGGTGGACCATGTGACCCAGGGGGCCGTGCGGGCGCGTGGCGAGTTACTGCTGGCCGGGCTGGGGCTGGCCGAGGGCGAGCGGCTGGCTGCGGTGCTGCCGGCTGGGCGTGGGGTGGGGCTGGCGCTGGTGAGCGAGAAGGGCTATGCCCGCGTGTTGCCGGCGCATGTGGTCGGCGCGGCCATGGCGCCCGGGACGACCCTGTGGCGGACGGCGGAGTTTGGGCCGCTGGCGGCGGCCTGCTGGACCGGCGGTGAAAGCGATTTGTTCGTGGCCACGCAGCGCGGCATGGCCATCCGCTTTCCGGAGCGGGCGCTGCCGCTGCCGGGCGGGCTGGCCATCCGGCTGGAGGCGGGCGACCGGCCGGCGGCGGTGGAGGCGGTGCAGCCGCCGGAGGGCGAGGCCATTTTCCTGCTCAGCGCGGATGGACGCTGCACCATTCGGCTGATGGCCGGGTTCGCCGCTAACAAAGCGCCGGGCGGCGGGGGCAAGGTGGCGCTGAAAACCGACCACCTGGTGGGGGCGCTGGCGGCCAGCGGACCGGACGAGCTTTTTATCCTGTCACGGCTGAGCAAAATCATCCGTTTTCGGGCGGAAGAGGTGCCGGCTAAGGAAGGCGTAGTGCAGGGGGTGAATGGCATGGCGCTGCGGTCGGACGAGTGCGTGGCCGTGACGGCTAGCCTGGCGGGCACGCCTGTTTGAGTCTGGTTGGAGCTTGCGAAATTTGACGGTCCAGGTATGATTACGGACGCTGTGAGCACCCGACCTTTTATCCCCATTGACGCGCTGCAGACACTGGCGGACAAACGCGAAGCTGACCGTCTGGCGGCGCTGCGCACATTTTCTATCCTCGATACCAAGCCCGAGCCAGCCTTTGACGACCTGGTGCTATTGGCCGCGCGCGTGTGCCTGGCGCCCATGGCCGTCATCGGCTTTATGGACGCTCAGCGCTACTGGATCAAGGCCCAGATTGGCCTGAAGCTCGACGACATGCCGCGGGAATACGCGCTGTATTCCTACACGGATCAGCACGATATCCAGGAAGTGCCTGACGCGCAGGCTGACATCCGGCTGGCCGATCATCCCATGGTCCAGTTGTGGCCCAAGATCCGGTTTTATGTGGGCCTGCCGATCGTCACGGCTGACAAACATTTGCTGGGCGTGCTGGAGGTGATGGACCGGGTGCCGCGGCAGTTGGATGACGGCCAGCGCGAGGCGCTGGCGGCGCTGGCGCGTCAGGTGGTGGCGCAATTGGAGCTGCGCCGGGCGGCGGAAGAGCGCGCCGTGTTGGCCAAGCGCTCGCAGCGCGCCAATGATGAGCTGAACGCGGCGTTTGACGCAACCCTGGAGGCCATGGCGCGCGCCCTTGACCTGCGTGATCGTGAGACGGAGGGTCACCTGGCGCGCGTGGCCGACATTACCGTCCGGCTGGCGCAGACCATGGGCGTGCCGCAATCACAATTGGTGCACATCCGGCGTGGCGCGCTCCTACACGATATCGGCAAGATGGGTATTCCGGATGGCATCTTGCTCAAGCCGAGCGCGCTGAGCGACGAAGAGTGGGCGGTGATGCATCTGCACCCGGTGTATGCCAGCGATATGCTGACGCCGATTGAGATGCTGCGCCCGGCGCTGGACATTCCGTTTTGCCACCACGAGCGCTGGGATGGGCAGGGCTATCCGCGCGGGCTGCGGCATGACAAGATTCCGTTGGCGGCGCGAATTTTCTCGGTGGTGGATGTGTGGGACGCGCTGCGCTCCGACCGGCCCTACCGCGCGGGCTGGCCCGAGGCGCGCGTGCGCGACTACATCAACAAGCGGGCCGACGCTGACTTCGACCCGCGGGTGGTGGAGCAGTTTCTCAAGATGACAGTGTGAGGCGAACTAAAAAAGCAGCCGAGCGGTCGATGCAATCGACCGCTCGGCTGCTTTTTTGTGGTGAGGGGCCGCGGACGGGCAGGACGGGGCGGGCAGTCCGAACGGGGCCGACGGGCAGGACTGTGCGGACACACAGGACCGCCCGACCCTTAGATGTTAAGCGGTGGCGGCGCCAGTGAGCTTGTACAGCTCGTAGTCCTCGCTCAGCTCGCGTCGGAACTGCTGGGTATACAGGCGATAGTAGTGCCCGTGCTGGCGCAGCAGCTCGGCGTGGGTGCCCATCTCGGCGATGCCGCCCTTTTCGATGACCAGGATGCGGTCGGCGCGTTTGATGGTCGACAGCCGGTGCGCGATGACAAAACTCGTGCGGCCGGCCATCAGGTGCTCCATGCCTTTTTGGATCAAGGCCTCGGTCAGCGTGTCCACCGAGCTGGTGGCCTCGTCCATGATAAACACTTCCGGATCGGCCAGCACCGCGCGCGCCAGGCTGATGAGCTGCTTCTGGCCGGTGGAGAGCAAGTTGCCGCCCTCGCCGACGTTCTCCTCATAGCCTTTGGGCAAGGTCAGGATGAAGTCCTGCGCGCCCGCCAGCCGCGCGGCCTGCTCCACTTCCGCATCGTTGGCCGTCAGTTTGCCATAGCGGATGTTCTCGCGAATGCTGCCCGAGAACAAGTGCGGCGTTTGCAGCACCACGCCGATGCGCGACTGGATCGAGCGCAGCGACAGCTCCAGATAGTCGCGGCCGGCGATGCGGATGACGCCGCGATTGGGCTCATAGAACCGCCCCAGCAGATTGACGATGGTCGACTTGCCGCCGCCGGTTGGCCCCACCAGGGCGATGGTCTCGCCCGGCCGCACCCGCAGCGTGAAGTCGCGCAGCACCGGCTGCTTCTCGTCGTAGAAGAACTCGACATGGTCGAATTCAATCTCACCCTTCAGGCTGCCGGGGTCCACCGCGCCCGGCCGATCCACCACTTCCGGCATGGCGTCGATCAGCGAGAACATGCGCTCGCCCGAGGCGATGGCGTGCTGCATTTCGGCATACACGCGCGCCATGTCCTGGATCGGCCACAGCATGAAGGTGACATAGGCCACGAAGGCCTGGATGCCGCCGATGGAGATCAGCCCGGCGCTGGCCTGCAGCCCGCCAAACCAGGCGATGCTGCCCAGCGCGACGGCGCTGATGATCTGCACCGCCGGCAGGAACAGCGCCGACAGCCAGGCGGCGCGATAGGCCGAGCGATACATTTCGCCGGTCAGGTCGCCGAACTCGAGCGTGTTGCTGTCCTCGCGGCCCAGGGCTTTCACCACGCGCACGCCCGAGATATTCTCGTTGTAGGCGCCGGTGATGCGGGAGTTGAGCTTGCGCGCGCGCCGAAACTCCACCAGGATCTTCTTGCGAAACTGCACGGCCACATAGATCAGCACCGGCAGGATGACCAGCACCACCAGCGCCAGGCGCCAGTTGATGGCCAGCATGAAGATGGAGGCGCTGAGGATGTTCAGCACCGCCCAGGTGCTATCGAGCAGGCCCCAGGTGATCAGCTCGGCCACGCGGTCCGAGTCGGACGTGACGCGCGCCATGATCCAGCCGACTGGGGTGCGGCTGTAGTAAGACAGCGACAGATCCTGCAGGTGGCTGAACATGGTCTGGCGCAGGTCATAGCGCACGCGCTCGCCCAGGATGCCCACCAGGTAGATCATGCCGAAAACGGCCACGGCCTGGGCCACGATGATGACGCCGTATTGGCCCAGGATGCCCAGCACCGCGCTGGCGTTGTGGGCCAGGATACCGTCGTCCACGATGCGCTTCTGCACATAGGTCAGATAGGCGTCAAAGAACGACACGAAGGCCACCGCGGCCAGAAAGCCGGCGGCCTGGCGCGAGTGCGCCCGCAGCAGACCGGCGATGCGCCGCAGGGTGCTGCCGCTGAACTGCGTGCTGAACTCTTCTTCTTCGAAATCGTATTTGCTCATTCAGGTCAATCCTCCACCAGCTCGAGCTCGCCGTCGCGCTCTGGCTCCAGGTGGGCCAGGTCGCGCTCCAGCTCGGCTTCGATGCGGGTCTGGATGTCGTAAATCTGTCGATAAACGCCGCGCTCGCGCAGCAGTTCTGCATGCGTGCCATGCTGCACGATCCGGCCGCGATCCAGCACCAGGATCTGGTCGGCTTCCATCACGCTCTGGATGCGATGGGCGATGATGAAGGTGGTGCGGTTCTGCATCAGGCTGTCCAGGGCGCCGCGGATCTCGGCCTCGGTTTCGGTGTCGACCGCCGAGGTCGAGTCGTCCATGATCAGGATGCGCGGGTTCTTGAGCAGCGTGCGCGCGATGGCCACGCGCTGCTTTTGGCCGCCGGAAAGCGTCACGCCCTTTTCGCCCACGATGGTGTCGTAGCCTTGCGGGAACGCCAGGATCGTGTCGTGAATGGCCGCTGCTTGCGCGGCGGCCTCGATTTCGGCCGGCTCCACCACGCGGCCGGCGCCATAGCCGATGTTTTCACGCACCGAGCGCGAGAACAGGAACGGCTCCTGCTCGACGATGCCGATGTTCTGGCGCAGATAGCGGCGCGAATACTCGCGCAGCTCGCGGCCGTCCAGCCGCAGGTTCCCCTCGGTATAGTCATAGAAGCGCGGCAGCAGGTTCACCAGCGACGTCTTGCCGGAGCCGGTGGCGCCCAGCAGCGCGATCACCTGGCCGGGCCGGCAGTGAAAACAGATGTCCTTCAGCACCGGCGTGGCGGCATCGTAAGCGAAGCTGACATGCTCATAAACCAGGTCGCCGCGCAGCTCGGCCGCCGGCTCGAAGCCGGTCTCATCCAGCGGCTCGCGCGTCTCGCGGATCAGCGTCATCACGCGCTCGAACGACACCAGTCCGGTGGAGGTCTGCACGATCAGCCGGCCCAGCATGCGCATGGGCCAGATCAGCCAGATTACCAGCCCGGCATAGGCCAGGTAGGTGCCGACGGTGATGGTGCCGTTGATGGCCATGTTCGCGCCCACCCAAAAGCCGACCATCAGCTGGATGGCGCACAGGATGTCGGACAGGGGCCAGAACTGCGCGTGAAGCAGCAGCAGGCGGCGGCCGCGGACGAATTTCTCCCAGTTGACCTTCTGGAACTTTTCGCGCTCGAAGTCCTGGCGGGCGAACGCCTTTACCACCCGCACCCCGCTCAGGTTTTCCTGCAGCGTGGTGGACAGAACGGCTTCCTGGGCCTGGTAGGCTTCATAGGCGGTGTTGACCCGCCGGAAGAAGATGACCGAGGTGAGCACCAACACCGGCACCACCACTACGGAGACTAGCGCCAACTGCCAGTTGAGCAGAAGCAGCGCGGCAAAGTTAATGCTGAACAGCAGCAGGATGCGGCCCATGCCAATGGCCTGCTCGGAATAGAAGCGCCGCAGCGCGTCCACGTCCGACGTCGCGCGCTCGATCAGCTCGCCGGTGGTCGTTTTGGCATGATAGGCGAACGACAGGCGCTGGATATGGTCGAACACAAAGTTGCGTAGCCGGCGCGCCACGCTTTCGGCGGTGAAGGCCGATGCCCGCCCACTGAGGAACGAAAATGTTCCCTCCAGCGCGGCCAGCATGACGAAGCCCAAAGCGACCGCCGGCAAACGCCAATCGGCGCCCTGGCCGATGACCTGGTCGATGAGATAGCGCAGCAGCAGATAATTGGCGGTCTTGGCCAGCGCGGCCAGGCCGAGCGTCAGCGTGGCCCAGGCATACACCCACTGATAGCCCGACATCATGCGCCACAGGCCCACCCAGCGGCTGGGTGTGATCGCCTGGCGCAAGTCGAAATTGTCCCGATTGGATGACGAAGTCATAGCAAAACGCCTCCCGACGCCCCTG
>JAYTFQ010000259.1:0-2036 GCA_043734225.1 Anaerolineales bacterium
CACTGGTTGCGTGCGCTCAATCTGTCCAGTCCAACGCTCGCTGCCCATGCCTAGCCCAATCATCCTTAAGTTAACGCCTATGCCCCCACACCCCCACACCGCTTTTTCCCCTCCCCCCACACCGCCTTTGCCCTCCCGTCAACCGCGCCTATAATCTCCCGCACTGGAGTCAACCGCAATGAAGCTCAGCGCTGGCACAATTGGCTATCTGGTCATGGGGTTCGTCTGGTGCCTGTTCATGGGCGTCACCGCCGTGTCCATCGGCCTGGGGGCCATCTACCCGCCGCTCAACCTCATCGCCAAACCCTTTGTCTGCCCCAATGGGCAAATGACCTATCAGGAGTCCACTTCCAACCCGCTGCCCGGCACCACCTACACCACCATCGGCTGGTACTGCGTCAACCGCCGGTCGGAAAGCACCACCCAGCTCGACATTTTCCAGATCGCCGTCGCCGCCGGCATCCCATATGGCCTGGTGATCTCGGTGCTGGCGCTGATCGCAGTGGTCGTCCTGCGGCGCCGCGGCACCGACGCCAGAAGCCCGGCTTACACCCCGCCGGCCCGGCGCGCCGCGGCCCATTTACCTGCCAACATTAGCGGCCCGCCCGCGCCTTCCGCCGGCAGCCTGGCGCGCATGCAGGAATTGAAGCGCCTGCGCGCCGCTCAACTCATCACCGAAGCCGAATATCAGCACAAGCACGACGAAATCTTAAAAGATCTCTGACCGGCACCCACACCCCCACACTCCCACACCCCCACACGCCCATGCTCCCCACCTCCCCCCGCCTCCCCTTCACCCCCGACCTCACCATCCATCGCCTGCTCAACGGCCTATGGCAGGTGTCCGGCGGCCACGGCCGCATCGATCCGCGCGCGGCGCTGCCGGCCATGCTGGCCCTGCACGCCGCCGGCTGCACCACCTGGGACTTGGCCGATCACTATGGCCCGGCCGAAGATTTCATCGGCGAGTTCCGCCGCCAGCTCAGCGCGGCGCGCGGGGCCGCCGCCCTGGCCGAGGTGCAGGCCTTCACCAAGTGGGTGCCGCCGCCCACGCGCATGACGCGCCGCATCGTCGCCGATGCCATCGCCGTCTCGCTGCGCCGCATGGATACGCCCGCGCTCGATCTGCTCCAGTTCCATTGGTGGGACTACGCCTACGATCAATACCTGGCCGCGCTGGATTTCATGCTCGAGCTGCGCCAGGCCGGCCAGATCAAGCACCTGGGCCTGACCAACTTCGACACGCCGCGCCTGGAGCGCATCCTGGCCCACGGCATCCCCATCGTCTCCAACCAGGTGCAGTATTCGCTCATCGACCGCCGGCCGGAAGTGGCCATGGTCCCCGTCTGCCAGGAGCGCCAGGTGTGGCTGCTCACCTATGGCACGCTGTGCGGCGGCTTGCTCACTGACGAGTATTTGGGCCAGCCGGAGCCCGGCCGCGCGGCGCTGCCCACCGCCAGCCTGCAAAAGTACAAGCAGATGATCGACGCCTGGGGCGGCTGGGCGCTGTTCCAGGATCTGCTGCGCGCGCTGCGGGCCATCGCCGATCGCCACGCCTTGGCCGGCGGGCAGGCGGTCTCCATCGCCAACGTCGCCACGCGCTACATCCTGGATAAGCCCACCGTGGCCGGCGTCATCGTCGGCGTGCGTCTGGGCCTGCGCGACCACCAGGCCGACAACGCCCGCGTCTTCGGCCTCTCCCTCAACCCGGCCGACCTGGCCCAGATCGAAAGCATCCTGTCCCGCGCCAAGGATCTGTATCGCCTCATCGGCGACTGCGGGGATGAATATCGGTAGCTGTGCTGTTAGCCGCAGAGCAAATGCTTAACCGCAAAGACGCAAAGGGGTTAAGGGGGGTTGATGACTAGTCCGGCGACGTGTGGGTACCTGGAGTTTCTAAATTGGGATTGGCGCCAATATAGTTCGGTTAATACTTCAGCGGCTCTAATCCGCGCCCGGGCAGTTATCTGAAGTTTGGCATTGGTTTCCGCTTCACGTCATCTCGCGCCGCTCAGAAACAAACCGGTCGCTGGTGC